>JANOCF010001108.1:0-2162 GCA_031412055.1 Holophagales bacterium
CCGGCGCCGGCACGGGCAGCTCTCCGTGGGCGGTCCGCACCCGTCCGCCGCCGACGTTGACCTGACCGCAGGTGATCCGTCCGGGAGACAGGTGCTCCACCGCCGCCGCAGCCCCCACGAGGTCGACGATGGAGTCGATCGCTCCCACCTCGTGGAAGTGGACCCGGTCGATGGGCATGCCGTGAGCCTTGGCCTCCGCCTCTCCGAGGCGCTGGAAGAGGCGGATCGCCCGCTCCTTAACCGAAATGGCGAGATCGCTGGCCTGGATCAGCTCCCGGATGGCAGCGAGATCCCGGCTGTGGCCGTGATCGTGGTGATGCTCATGATCGTGGTGGTTGTGGTCATGATCATGATCGTGGTGATGATGGTGCTGCGCGGCCTCTTCAGGGTCCGGCCCTTCGACGGGCTTGCCGTCCATCAGGACGCGGAAGCGGGTGCCGACGAACCCTCCGCGGGAGGTCTTGCGGCTCTCTACGGAGACTCCGGGAAGACGCAGCCGGGCAACGGTATCGTGGAGGATGTCGAGGGGCATTCCCAGGTCCAGGCAGGCGCCCAGAAACATGTCGCCCGCGATGCCGCTGGAGCAGTCGAGGTGATAGTGATCGGCCATGGCCCGGTAGGCTAGCACGCCCCCCTCTCCCGGAGGGAAACCCACCGTCCCGACCTGCCCAGGATGAGATGATCCGCCAGCCGCACGCCCACGATCGCTCCCGCGTCCTTGAGATGCTGGGTAAACAGGAGGTCCTCCTGGCTGGGCGTGGGATCCCCGCTCGGGTGGGTGTGGAAGACGATCACCGCGGCCGCTCCGCGCAGCAGGCTCTCCTTCAGGATCTCGCGCGGCTCCACGATGGCCTTGTCGAGGGTTCCCCGGAAGAGCTCCTTCTCTCCCAGGAGCCGGTTCCGGACGTCGAGGAAGAGCGCCCCCATGACCTCCTGGTCGCGCTCGCAGTAGCGGAGAGCCAGGTAGCGCGCCACCTCCGCGGGCCGGCTTATCGGCTCGCGGTCCAGTACCTGATCGCGGGCGACGCGGCTGGCGATCTCCAGGGAAGCCAGCAGGGTCGCGGCCTTGGCCGGACCGAGGCCCCGACGCCGGAGCAACTGGGGAGTGAGCGCCACCAGGCCGGAGAGCCCGCCCGTCTCCTGCAGCAGCTCCATGGCCATCTGGACCGCCGAAACACCCACCCGGCCGGTGCGCAGGAGCACGGCGACCAGCTCGGCGTCGGAGAGCGCGTCGCTCCCCTGCTTCAGGAGGCGCTCGCGGGGCCTCTCGCTCTCGGGAAGCTCGCGGATCAGGCCGAGTGCCGGCAACGGCGGATCTCCTCGGTCAGCCTCGGGATGGCCTCCCCTGCCGGAGCCGCGATCAGCAGATCGGCCATGTCCGAGAAGGGCGTGGGCTCGGGGTTGACCTCGACGAACAGGGCGCCGGCCCGGTGAGCGACCTCGATCAGGCCGGCCGCGGGATAGACCGTGGAGGACGTCCCCACCGAGACGAAGAGATCGCAGCTCTCCGCCGCCCTCGCGGCCCTGGAGAGCACGGACTGATCCAGGTTCTCGCCGAACCAGACGACATTCGGTCGAAATCTTCCTCCGCACGAGCAGACGGGCGGCTCCTCCCGGGACTCAGCCAGGGCCTCTCCCATGTCCCGAACCCGGTGGCAGCGCTCGCAGCGAGCATCCAGGATGGTCCCGTGCACCTCCAAGAGGTTCCGGCTCCCCGCTCGCCGGTGCAGGCCGTCCACGTTCTGGGTCACCACGAGGCAGGAGGGGAACAGGCTCTCCCACTCCGCAAAGGCCAGGTGGGCCGGGTTGGGCTGCGCGCCAACGGCCGTGTCATAGCGCCAGCCATACCAGCCCCAGACCTTGGCGGGCTCGCGCCGGAAGGCCTGAGGGGTGGCCAGCTCCTCGGGACGCATCCGCTCCCAGAGCCCGCCGGCACCCCGGAAGGTGTCGAGGCCGCTCTCCTTGGACACGCCCGCGCCGGAGAAGACCACAGCGCGCTCGGCTGTCCGGAAGCGCTCGCGCAGCGAATCGGAAATTTCCATCCTGTCCTCCATCGTTGACACCCCGAGGTCGTACTGTTACAACCTGCCCGCGGTTCGACCGCCCTTCTTGCGAGGAGTTGATCCAATGCCCCTGCTTCCGACCAACTTCGGCCTTCTGGA
>JANOCF010001109.1:0-15763 GCA_031412055.1 Holophagales bacterium
GGCCCTGGTCACGGACAGGATCAAGGGCAGCGGGCTCCAGGATGTCCGGTGGTGCCAGGGTGAAGGCTGCACGCCCGCGCGCACCACCAACATCCGGGAGAGTGTTCAACTGCCTGGCCGCGGGGCGGTGACGTTCTTCGTGACCGGCATCGTCCCCTGCGGGCTTGCGGAGGTGAAGAACGAGGCCTGCGTCGAGGGGCCAGGCAAGGTCCTTTGCGCCTCGGACACCGACCGGGTTCTGCCGCCCCCGATCGACCTCTCGATTGCCAAGACCGATGGACGGGAGACGGCGCAGCCGTCCTCGGACCTCACGTATTTTCTGACGATCAGGAATCACGGCCGGTGCGACGCACTCGGCGCCACGGTCACGGACGAGCTGCCGGCGGCCCTCGTCAAGGCCCGGTGCTTCGGCGAGAACCGGCTCGACTGCGCATTCTCGGGCGAGCGGCACCTCTCGATCCGGTTCGACGTGCCGGCGGGTGGAACGGCGATCTACCAGGTGGAGGGAAGGCTGAGTGAGACGTTCACCGGCGTCCTCTTCAACACCGCGGTCGTGGCCGCGCCGGAGGGGATCTCCGATCCCAACCCCGCCAACAACAGCGCCACGGACGTGACGTCGGTCGATGATTCACCCCCGGGGCCGGTGCCGCCGATCCCGGCGGCCGACACCATCGGGCTCACCGCCCTGTCGCTGCTGCTGCTCGCGCTGTCGCTCCGGCGGCGGCGGTCCGTCCGCTGAGCCCGCTCCGTCCCGTTACCCCTCCCCGTTACCCCTCCTTCTGCAGGAAGATGATCCTGACCCCGTCGGGGTCGTGGGTCTCGAAGACGAGGTTGCCCTGGTCGTCGCGGCGCAGGCCGCCCGGGATGTTCTTCTCGCGGAAGTGGTTCTCGGCGTAGGCCTGCTCCGCCGAGGAGACCACCATCACCAGCGACATCTTCTGCTGGGGACCCTGGTACTCGAAGCTCTCGTCCAGGTTCCTGCCCCCGCCTTCGCCCGCCGGGCGGCCGAGGACCTCGATCACGCCGGAGCCCGCCTGGAAGAGCGCTCCCCGGCCGTCCTCGCGGTCCCAGTTGCTGAGCCTGGGCAGGGCCAGGGCATCGCCGTAGAAGCGGCACGTGCGCTCGAAGTTCGTCGCACGGATTACGACTCGGAACTGCCGGATCTCCATCGCGGTCTCCCCCTTTTGCGGGCCGGACAGGCCGTACCCGGTGAGAGGAGAGGATTACCACACTCGGAGAGGCTCTTTCAAAGCCCGGCGCGGTGGTATCCTTCCCCGCGTGAAAGAAAGCCGTATTCGCGGGGCCCTGGCGCTGTCGGGCCTCCTTCTCATCTCGGTGGCCGTCACCGCCTTCCAGTCGCCCACTCCGGCGCCCACGCCGCCCGGCACGTCTCCGACGCCTGCGGGCACCGCGGCACCCGGGCAGCGCACCCCGTCCGTCACCCTGGACGGGCAGGAGATCTCCATCCCGGTCAACGTCACCCCTTCCGGGCCGCTCTTCGGCCTGGAGCCGCTGGTGCGCAGCCTGGGCGGGCAGCTCACGCCCGATGAAACGGGCGAGAGCCTCACTCTGACCTTGGACCAGACCACGGTGGTGATCGGGGTGGGCAGCGCCGTCATCACGGTCGGCGAGAACATCGAGTCGCTGCCGCAGCCGACGGTTCTGGGCGACGGGTTGATCCAGGTCCCCGTCGACTTCCTGCGCAAGACCTACGGCGACATCCTCGGCTACTCGTTCGACTGGCGGCCCGAGGCCTCCCGGCTGCTGATCGGCCGGCGCGGCGAGCGCGAGCTCACGGTCATGACCGACGTCGTCCACCAGCAGGGGATCACGACCGTCGTGCTGCAGTTCACGGAGGTGCCGCGCTACCGGCTCGACCGGCAGCCCGGGGCGGTGACCGTGCAGATGGTGACGGACACCCTGGCCGTGCCGTTCCAGCAGGACAGGGTCGTGGACCCGCTGGTGCGGGACGTGTCGGTCGCGCCGCAGCAGATCCGGGTCCAGATCGTGCCGGGGGCCGAGGTCGAGAGCTACGTCCTGGAGAATCCCTACCGGCTCGTGCTCGACGTCCACCAGCCGTCGTCGGTCGAAGTGCCCTCCGCGACCGCGGAACGGCCCCAGCTCCCGCCGGGCGTCCGGACGATCGTGATCGATCCCGGCCACGGCGGCACCGAAACCGGGGCGATCGGACCCAGCGGCATCCAGGAGAAGGAGCTGACCCTGATCCTGGCGCGGGACCTGGAAGCCCGGCTGGAGCAGCTAGGTATCCGGGTGATCCTCACCCGCAACGAGGATGGCAATCTGCCCCACGACAACCGGACTGCGATCGCCAACCAGAACCAGGCGGATCTCTTCATCTCGATCCACCTGAACTCCTCGCTGGGCTCCGGCGCCCACGGAGCCGAGACCTACTTCCTCAGCACGGAAGCCTCGGATGCCCGCGCCGCCCAGGCCGCGGCGGCGGAGAACTCAACTCCGACCTCCGCGCCGGAAGGCTCGCCCGCCGACGCCGGTACGCGGCAGGCCATGGAGGACCTCGAGCTGATCCTCTGGGACCTGTCGCAGAGCCATCACCTGGGCGAGAGCCAGCGCTTCGCCAACCTGGTCCAGGGCGAGCTCAACCAGGCGCTCCAGCTCCGGGACCGCGGCGTCAAGCAGGCTCCCTTCCGCGTGCTCAAGGGCGCGACCATGCCAGCCGTCCTGGTGGAGCTGGGCTTCATCAGCAACCCGGACGAAGAGAAGAAGCTGCAGGATCCCGAGTACCGCGGCGCGCTGATCGCGTCGCTGGCCCGCGCGGTCCAGCGCTACAAGGCGATGGTGGAAAACCGGCCCGATCCGACCGTTGCGCCCGCTCCTGGAGCCGCGCAGCCGCTGGCGACCCCGTCTCCCGGCGCCACGCCGGCTCCACCGGCTTCAGGTACCACGCCTGGAACGCCGGGAGGACCCGGAAGACCATGAGCCGGAGAGCGGCGGGGTTCGTCCTTGGCCTTGCCGCCGTCCTCCTGGTCGGCGGCATCGCATGGTGGCTGCTGGCGGGGCGGAGCGGCGGCGGCGACGGCGGCGGCAGGGCCGGCGCCGAGGAGGCCGGCGGTCCGGGCGAGCCGGTCAGCTTCGTCCTCTACTTCCCCACGGACGGCGGCGCCCTCGCCGGAGAGCGCCGCGAGCTGCAGGTCACCGAAACCCCCCGCGACCGCGCCAGCAAGATCGCTCAAGCCGTCCTCGCCGGTCCCAAGAGCCAGGGGCTGTACCGCCCGTTCGACCCGGCGGTGAGGGTCGCCTCCGTGGAGATCGCCGACGGAGTCGTCTACCTGGATCTCGTCTGGGACGGGCACGACGAGCCGCCAGCGTCCGGAGCCACCGAGGAGATCCAGCGGGTCTACAGCCTGGTGAACTCGGTCTGTCTGAACGTGCCGGAAGCTCAGCGCGCCGTGCTGCTGTGGAACAGCTTCCAGCGCCTCACCTTCGCCGGTCACCTGGATCTCAGCGAGCCGCTGGGGCCTGACCGGAGCCTCCTGGCCCGGTGATGCTCCGGTGATGCTCCGGTGATAGACGCCATCGGGGTCTTCGACTCTGGGGTCGGCGGCCTGACAGTGGTTTCGGCGCTCCGGCGCCGGCTCCCTCGGGAGTCCATCCTCTACCTTGGGGACACGGCCCGCCTTCCGTACGGCAGCAAGTCGCCCGACACGGTCACCCGCTACACGCGGCGCAACATCGAGTTCCTCACCGAGCGCGGGGTCAAGGCCGTGGTCGTGGCCTGCAACACGGCCTCGGCGCTGGCCCTGCCCAATCTCTCCCCGCAGATCCCCACCTGGGGTGTGATCGAGCCCGGAGCGCGCAAGGCCGCCGAGGTCAGCCGGGGACGGGTGGGGATCATCGCGACCGAGGCCACGATCCGCTCGGACGCCTATGCCCGCGCCCTGCGCCAGATCCGGCCCGACCTGGAGATCCTGAGCCAGGCGTGCCCGCTTCTCGTCCCCTTGGTGGAGGAGGGTTGGCATGTCGACCCGATCACCGATGAGGTGGCACGGCGCTACCTCCAGACCTGGACGCGGGGGTCGACACGCTGGTGCTGGGCTGCACGCACTATCCGCTGCTCAAGTCGGTGCTGGAGCGGGTGGCGGGACCGGACGTGACGCTGGTCGATTCCGCCGAGACGGTGGCGGAGGTTGTGGCCGACGGGCTGGCGGAGCGCGGGCTGGCGGTGATCGAGGCGATGGACGGGCTGGCGGAGCATCACCTCTGCGTCACGGACAACGGCGAGAGCTTCCACCGCCTCGCCGGGCGCATCCTGGGAGACACGACGCTGCCGCTGGAGTGGGTCGAAGTCGTCTGAGCGCGAGGCGCAAACGCGTTGGGGAGACGCTCCCCAACGTCGTGACGGGGCGCAACGCGCGGGGAGACGGTCATTCCCTGGCGTGGCGAGGCGCAATCCAGCGTGGCGAGCCAAAATCACAGGAAACAGGACCGTCCCCTGGCGTCGCGCGTCCCAACGCCAGGGGATAGGGCCATTCCCTGGCGTTGCGCGCCATCCCCACAGGAAATGAGGCGATCCCCTGCTGTTGCGGGTCGTCACCGCGGGGGACGGGATCAGTTCTTGAGAGCGCCCACCGGCAGGCTGCCCAATCGCACGCGTTTCGAGGTCTCCCCCTCTTCTACCCAGGCGAGGTGCAGGCGGCCGTCCAGCAGGGCCATGCGCGGGAAGCCGCTGCCGCGGGCCGCGCTGGTGGCGGCGAGGGTCATGGGTGAGCCCGGCTTGCCCTGGGCTGTCACCCGCCGCAGATGGACCGCGGCGCCCTTTCCTGCCAGCGCCATCCAGCTCACCACCGCGTCTCCCTTCCCATCGAGCAGAAGGTCGACCCGTCCGAGCGGCTTGCCGCCGTCGATCAGGACCGGCTTGCCGAAGCGGGCTCCGCCGTCCTCGGAAAAGGCGAGCTGCACGCGCGGGGTGGGCACGCCCGTGAACCAGGCCACGGCCACCCGTTTGCCCGCTGCCGCGATGGCCGGACCGTTCACCGGACAGCCGGGGATCTGCCAGTTGTCCGCGTGGACGGCTACCGGCTTGCTCCAGCCCGCGGCGGTCCGGCGCACCACGTAGATGTCCCTGACCTCCTTGGGCGTGCGGTCGCGGAAGGCCACGACCGGCCCCGCTTCGGCGAGGGCGGCGTCGGTCTGGCAGCAGTCGCAGACCCGGTCGTCGACGCGCTCGCCGGTCGGCGCGGCGCCGTCCTTCAAAAGGGTCGTGCGCATGGTCATGGCGCCGCCCTTGGGCGTCTCCCGGCCGTCCAGCCAGAAGGCCCGCAGTCCACCTTTCTCGGCTACCCAGGAGACGAAGCCGTGCTCGGCCGGGACCTTGTCCTCGTGGAGCATCCCGGTCTTCGACCAGGTGGCGCCGCCGTCCTTGGATCGAGCGAGATAGATGCCGTAGGCGTAGGTGCCGGCGCCGGTCTTGGCGAGCCAGTGGGCGGTGAGCGAGCCGTCCGGGGCTTCGGCCAGGGCCGGGAAGTCCGCCCAGTTGGCGAAGAAGCCGGGACCCGAGACCACGGTGGCCGGAGCCGACCAGCGGTCGCCCGTAAGCCGGGAGACCCGGAGCTGGTGCCCGGTCGGCTCCCCGGCCGGACCCATGGGCTCCAGCCAGGTGAGGAGGAGATTCTTTCCGGAGACGGTCAGGCTCGGCGCCATGGCTCCGGCGCCGGCCGGCGGATCGGTCTGCATCCAGCCGGCCGGCGCGGGAGAGGAGGCAGGCGCGCCGGCGATACCGATGCCCGCGAAGAGTACGAGAACGACGGAGATCGCCGGGAGCGCTCGCATGGCCGTCTACTGGGTCGCGCCGCCGCCGACCACGCCGCAGGCGAGCCGGTCTCCGGCGTCACCGGTCGGCTGCGTCTTGCAGTCGTCCTGCTTGGCGTGGAGGATGATCGCCTTGCCCGCGAGCTGATCGGCCGTGACGTTGTTCACGGTCAGCTCCAGGCGGCCGCTGCCGCCGCTGATCTCGACGTTGCCGAGATCACCCGCGTGCCGGGGCTCGGTCGGAGGGCAGGCGTGGTCCGCGCCGGCCGGGTTGAAGTGGCTGCCCGCCGAGGTGAAGTGCTTGCCGCCGGCCTCGTCGTGGTCGCACTGGCCGTTCTGGTGGAAGTGGATGGCGTGCGGGCCGTCCGCGTCCACGCCCGAGATGTCGGCCACGACGCGGACGCCGGTGCCGTCGGGCGTAAGGGTCACCGTACCCGAGAAGTCGGTGTCGGTGGGCGAACCCTGGAGGCTGGCCGTCATGGCCGTGCCCGAGGGTTCTCCGGCCGAAGCCGCCGCGCTCGACGGCGACTCGGCCGCCGTCGGGGCCTCCGCGCCGCCGGTGTTCTGCTCGTGCTCGGTTCCGCCGTCCTTGGCTTTGCAGCCGCCGATCATCATCAGCGGCAGGGCCAGGGCCAGGGACGCCGAGATCAAACCCAACTTGTAGCTCTTCATGGTGAGTCCCTCCATTCCATTGCTGCGTTGATACTGCATCCGGAGGAGAGAATATCGGAAGTCGGTCAGGGCCGCATCAGTTCCATGCGGACGTCGGCCAGGTTGCGGGAGATTAGGATCTCGACCGGCGTGGCGATCTCGTCCGCGGTCAGCCAGAGGTCGAGCTTGCCCTTCCAGCGGCGCTGGCCGGGGAGATCGACGCCGCGGATCGAGAAGTGCCGCGCCTGGACCTTGCCATGGGGGAGCTTGCGGGACTCGAGTCCCAGCGGGACCACCACGACGGGATAGATCTTACCGTCCGACCAGATCTCCATGCGCCGAGGCTTCTCCGGCGGATCGTTGCGGATGGCGTAGATACCGGCGGCCACATCGAGCACGCCCTCCTGGACCACCGCCTCGTTCTTGGACTTGGACTCTCCCCGCCAGGAGTACGAGCTCCAGGCGCGGATCGGCTGCAGCGTCCGGATGTCGACCTCCGAGCCGTAGCGGAAGTAGCCTTCCTTCTTGCTCTGGGGCGACGTGATGGTCAGCTCGCTCTTGAGGTGCCCGTTGGTCCTCTTGAACGTGAGCGAGCCTTCGCCCTGCCTGGGGAGGAACAGCCCGGCCACCGCGCCCATGAAGTTGCGAAGCTGCCAGCGATAGCGGAACTCCTCGTTCGCCGGGCGGTTCTCGACGGCAAGGCCCGCGGACGGGAGGAGCAGCACGGCCGCGAGCATGGCCGGGACGATCTTGCGCAGAGGAGCGTTCATAGAGTCATCCGTCCTTCGTTGAGGACACCCGGAACGGAGTCACCCCAGGTTACTCCCTGGATGACGGACCTGACAGAGGGTGCCACTCACGTGATAACACAAGCAAGCCCTCTGCCATGCCCGAAATCAGGGAGAAGTTGATCCCGTGCTACTTCGGCGGCCACACCTGCTTGGGCGGCGCCGGGACCGTCAGCTTCTGCGGCGGGTTCTTCCGCAGCTCTTCCATCAAGACCTCGATGGCCTTTTCCAGCGACGGGTCCTGGCCCTTGGCCACGAGGTCGGGACTGTCGATCACCTCGATATCCGGAGCCACGCCCTCGTTCTCGACCGCCCACTGCCCTTCCGTGTTCAGGAAGCGGAAGGAGGCGGCGGACAGCGAGCCGCCGTCGATCAGCTCCGGCGTGCCCGAGAGGCCGATCAGGCCGCCCCAGGTGGTGGTGCCGATCAGCGGACCCAGCCCCAGCTTCTTGAAGTAGTAGGGAAAGGCATCGCCGCCCGAGCCCGCCTGCCCGTTGATCAGCGTCACCTTCGGGCCGGTGTGGACGAAGGTCGGGGTCCGCGTGGGCAGGACGTCGCGCGACACCCAGTAGTTGAGCAGCGGCCGGCTGAGCAGCTCGATCATCGTGTCCGGGATGAACCCGCCGCCGTTGTAGCGGTCGTCCAGGATCAGCGCGTCGGTGTGGGTCTGCGGGTAGAAGTACTTGAAGAGCTCGCGGTTGCCCTCCACGGCGGTGTTCGGCAGGTGGATGTACCCGATCCGGCCGCCCGACGCCTTGGCCACCTTGGCCCGGGTCTCGTTGACCCAGTCCAGGTAGCGGAGGTTCTGCTCGCTCTTGACCGGCCGTACCCGCTCAACCCACGCATTTTTGGGGTCGGTGCGGCTGACCAGCAGCGTCACCACCCGGTCGGCCTTGTTCTGCAGCAGCTCGTAGAAGTTCTTGACCGTGGAGACCGGCTGGCCGTCCACCTCCAGGATGTAGTCGCCTTCCTTGACGCCGATGCCCGGCTCGGTCAGCGGCGAGCGGAAGTCCTCGTGCCAGTTCTCGCCGTCATAGATCTTGGTGATCTTGTAGAAGCCCGACGAGTGCGGCTCCACCTCGGCGCCCAGCAGGCCGTTCTCCACCCGCTCCACTCCCGGGAAGTTGCCCGGCTGGGCATAGATGTGGCCGGCCGACAGCTCCGCGCCCAGCTCGCCGAGGAGGAAATCCAGGTCCGCCCGGTGGGCCATGTGCGGGACGAGCGCGCCGTAGCGGTTGCCGACCGCCTTCCAGTCCAGACCGTGCATGGCGGGGTCGTAGAACCAGTCGCGCATGGTCCGCCAGGCGTCGTTGTACATCTGGGCCCACTCGGCCCTGGGCTCGATGCGCAGCTCCAGCTTCTCGAGGCCGAGCTTGCCGTCCCCAACCTTCTGGCCGGGCTTGGCGTCGACGATCCCGTAGGTGTCCCGGCTGCGATAGAGGATCTTCTTGCCGTCGGCCGACAGGTCGTAGCCGCCGACCCCTTCCAGGATCGTCTGCTCCTTCTCGGCCTTGAGGTCGTACATCTTGAGAGTGCCGGGGCCGTCGCCCGTCAGGTAGAAGATGCCGTCGGCGTTGGCCGCGAGGCTGCGGTAGGCGCCCGGGGCGCCCGGGATTGCCCGCACCCGCTGCTCGAAGCCGTCGACGTCGATGTCGACCCGGACCGCGGTCTTCGGAGCGGCATCCGGACCACCTTCCCCGCCTTCGGTACCCGCGGCCGCCGAGCCTCCCTTTTTGGGATCCGCCGCGTCCGCGATGAGAGTCCTGGGCGGCTCCGAGCCCTTCCCGGCGCCCGGCTTGCCAGCTTCCCCGAGCTCCTCCTCGTCGCTGGTGGGCAGGAACAGCGCCGGCCCCTCCTTGGAGAGAACCGCCACGTAGACCCGCGTCGGGTCGGTGTAGAGGTAGTTGGTGTCGAAGCCGCTGAAGGTCAGGTTGAAGTCGCGGTTGGACAGGAAGTAGAGGTAGCGACCGTCCGGTGAGAAGACCGGCTCGGCCTCCGCGGTCATGCCGCTGGTGAGCTGGCTGGCTTTCTTGTCGGCCAGCGAGTAGACCCAGATCGAGGGCAGCAGCGTCTCGCCGGTCTTGGTGTAGGTCAGCCAGCGGCTGTCGGGCGACCAGCGGTAGTCGGTGATGTCGCCCCGCTCGTTGCGGTCCACCTCGGTGATTTTCCCGCTGGCCACTTCGGCCCAGAGGACCTTGCGCCGCTTGTCGCCGAACGCGATCTTCTTCGAGTCCGGGGACCAGACGGCCGGGAAGCGCCAGAAGTCGGCGCCCGTGGTCACCTGGCGCTCGGCGCCCGACCCGTCGCCCGGGCGGACGTAGAACTCGTACTCGCCGGTCCTGTCCGAGAGATAGAGGATCCAGCGGCCGTCGGGCGACCAGACAGCCTCCATCTCGCGCACGCCCGGAGTGCCGGTCAGGTTGCGGATCTCTCCCTTCGCGGCCGGGACGGTGAAGATCTCTCCCCGGGCGCTGAGAACGGCCCGCTTGCCCGTGGGCGAGGCGCCCATGGCCTGCAGGTCCTCGGTGACGTTCTTGAAGTAGGGGACCGTGGCGCGGAAGTCGCCGGACACCTGGACGGGAACCTGCCGGGTCCGGCCCGAAGCCGGGTCGAAGAGGTGGATGGCGCCGCCGCTCTCATAGACGACCTGCCGGTCGTCGCCACTCGGCCAGAGCACGTCGAAGGTGTCGTGGTTGGTCACCTGCCGCACCTGCTTCGTGCCCAGGTCGTAGGCGAAGAGGTTGAGCTGCCAGCCGCCGCGGTCGGAGGTGAAGTAGATCGTGTTGCCGATCCAGACCGGCTGGTTGTCGGTGCCCGCGAAGTCGGTGAGGCGCTCGGCGGTGTTGTTCTTGAGGTCGTAGATCCAGACGTCCTGGGCGCGGCCGCCGCGGTGGCGCTTCCAGGTGCGGAACTCGCGCATGACCGGCGTGTAGACCAGCCTGGTGCCGTCCGGGGACAGGGTTCCGCTTCCTCCTTCGGGCATCGGGAGCGGGCGCTCCATGCCGCCTTCCGCCGGGACCAGGTAGGGACGGGAGATGCGGTCGCTCCAGGGAACCCGGTGGGAGTTGAACAGCACCTGCTTGCCGTCCGGGGTCCAGCCGAGCACCTGGTTGTCCACGCCGCCCCGGGGCGGAAGCTGGCCGATGTCGTTGCGGTAGGTGAGCTGCCTGGGCGGCGCGCTGCCGTCCGCGGGGATGACGTGGACCTGGTTGTTGCCGCTGTACTGGCCGGTGAAGGCGATCCATCGGCCGTCGGGCGAGAACTTGGGGAAGATCTCCGCGCCGGCGTCGGAGGTCAGCCGGCGGGCGATACCGCCGTCGGTACCATCAGCCCCGACGGTCCACAGGTCGCCGCCGTAGGAGAACACGAGGGTGTTGCCGGCGATGTCGGGATAGCGCAGGAGGAGCGTTCCCTCGGGGGAAGTCTGCGCCAGGGCCAGCCCGGAAGAGAACAACGTCAAGACAAGAATGCAGAGGATTCTGCGCACAAAAGCTCCTTTCTGGAACTCTGACTCTTACGAAGAAATGGACGGCAGGTTCGCGGGCCTCTCCAGCACCATGGTCCTGGCGGGAGCGGCGAGCTCGATCCCCTCGGCCTCCAGCCACCGCAGCAGCTCCAGGAGGATCGCCTGCTGCTGGTCCATGTGGACGGCGTAGTCGGGGGTGAGGACGAACCAGACCGTCTCGAACTGGAGCGCGGACTCGGTCAGACCCGACAGGTGGGCGCGGTCGAACCGGAGCTGCTCCCGCGTGTCGATCAGCCGCCGCAGGGTCTCCGGAATCCGCGCCAGCTTGTCCGCCGGGGTGGTGTGGACCACGCCGAACTTCAACATGGCGCGGCGCTCGCCCATTCTCTTGTGGTTGCGGATGCGGCTGCGCAGCAGGTCGCCGTTGGAGAAGACGAGCTGCTCGCCCGACAGGCTGCGCAGGTGGGTCGTCTTGAGGCCGATGCTCTCGACCGTGCCCACGAAGTCGTCCACCTGGATGGTGTCGCCGATGACGAACGGCTTGTCGAGGACGATGGAGAGCGAGGCCAGGAGGTCGCCCAGGATGTTCTGCAGCGCGAGGGCCACGGCCACGCCGCCGATCCCGAGGCCGGTGATCAGGGCGGTGACGTCGACTCCGAGGTTCTCCAGGGCCAGGAGGAGGATGACGGTCCAGAGGACGACCTTGCCGACGAAGCCGAAGGCTCCGATCATGGTCGCGGACGCGGCGTCGGCCTCGGAGCGCTTTTTCTTATAGCTCTCGACCCAGAAGTTGATCGCCACCAGCGACCACAGGGCGAGCTGGACCAGGAAGGCCAGGATCGCCGCCGTCTTGAGCAGGTCGCGCAGGCGCGGCACGTCCAGGGAGACCGCCGCCATGGAGAGGACCGGGAAGAGGATCAGCAGCCAGCGGCTGCGGCGCATCACCTCGACGAAGAAGTCGTCCGCCTGGGTTTCGGTGTGGGGAGCGAGGCGTCCCAGCCGGCTCACCACCACGCGCTTGATCATGGCGAGCAGGAGCAGGGCGGCGGCGGCGATGGCGAGAGCCGCCAGCCATTCGCGCACGGGCTCACCGAGGAGCGTTTGGTCGAGCCAGTCGAGGGTCATAAGGGGGTTGCGGTCGCCGTCGGGAGAATGCTATCACTCCGCTTCGCCTCCCCCAGGAGTGCCTTTCCGGAGGGAACCCATGGCCCAGACATCCCAGGACCGCAGCTTCTTCGACCAGGTCAACCGGAACTTCGACAAGGCCGGCGCGCTGACCGACCACCATCCCGGCCTTCTGCAGATCATCAAGACCTGCAACAGCGTCTACCACTTCACCTTCCCCCTGCGCCGGATGGACGGCTCGGTCGAGGTGATCCACGCCTGGCGGGCCGAGCACAGCCACCACAAGCTGCCGACCAAGGGCGGCATCCGCTACAGCCTGGACGTCAACGAGGACGAGGTGATCGCGCTGGCCGCGCTGATGACCTACAAGTGCGCGGTGGTGGATGTGCCGTTCGGCGGCGCCAAGGGCGGCATCCGGATCGACCGCAACCTGTACACGGTCGAGGAGCTGGAGCGGCTCACCCGCCGCTATGCCTTCGAGCTGATCAAGAAGGGGTTCATCGGCGCGGGCATCGACGTGCCGGCGCCGGACTTCGGCACCGGTCCGCGCGAGATGGCCTGGATCGTGGACACCTACACCGCGATCGCGCCGGACAAGCTGGATGCCCTGGCCTGCGTCACGGGCAAGCCGATCGCGCAGGGAGGCATCCGCGGCCGGACCGAGGCCACGGGCCGCGGCGTGGCGATCGCCACGCGCGAGGCGTGCGACGTGCCGGAGGACATGCAGGCCCTCGGTCTGTCCCCGGGTCTCGCGGGCAAGCGGGTGGTGGTGCAGGGTCTGGGCAACGTGGGCTATCACGCCGCCCTGTTCCTCCAGGAGTACGGCGCGGTGATCGTGGGGCTGATCGAGTACGAGGGTGCGATCCACAACCCGGACGGGCTCGACGTGCTGCAGGTGGTCCAGCATCGCCAGGACACCAAGTCGATCCTCGACTTCCCCGGCGCCCGGAATCTCCTCAACGGTCCGACCGGCAACCTGGGGCTGGAGCTGGACTGCGACATCCTGGTCCCGGCGGCCCTGGAGAACCAGATCACGGCGGACAACGCGCCGCGGATCAAGGCGAAGATCATCGTCGAGGGGGCGAACGGTCCGACCACGAGCCGGGCGAGCGAGATGCTCTCGGAGCGGGGCGTGATGATCCTGCCCGACCATTATGCCAACGCGGGCGGCGTGCTGGTCTCCTATTTCGAGTGGCTGAAGAACCTCTCGCACGTCCGTTTCGGGCGCATGGAGAAGCGTTTCGACGAGAAGGCGTTCGGCCGGCTGCTGGACGCGGTGTCGAGCGCCACCACGCGCAAGTTCTCGGCGGCGGAGCGGGCGGACATCACCCACGGCGCCGAGGAGCTGGACCTGGTCAACTCCGGCCTGGAGGACACGATGTCGGTCTCGTACCACCGGCTGCGGGAGATCCGCAACCAGCACGGCGGCAAGGCCGACCTGCGGACGGCGGCCTTCGTGGACGCGATCGACAAGATCGCGGTGTGTTACCAGGACCTGGGGATCTTCCCTTAAAGGACGCGCAACAGGCCTGCCGGCTTCTCGTCGGGGATGAAGCTGCTCAGCCGTACCGGCAGCCGGCGTGCTCCCCACTGTCCCGGGGGTCCGTCGAAGCGTCCGGCGCAGGCTGTGCCGCAGGAGGCGCACCGGCCGTCCGGGGTCAGGTTCCACTCGGTCAGCACGTACCAGTCCCGTCCGATCAGGCGCTCGCCGCAGCCGTGGCAGGAGGTCGTCCCACCGGTCTCGTCGTGGACGTTGCCCGTGTAGGCGTAGCGCAGGCCGTTCGCCAGCGCGATCTTGCGCGCCCGGGTGAGGGTCGAGGGCGGCGTCGGCGGGTACTCCATCATCTTCCAGTCGGGATGGAAGGCGGTGAAGTGGACCGGCACGTCCGGACCGAGGGCGTCCGCGATCCAGCGGGTCATCTGGTCGAGCTCCTCGGAGGAGTCGTTCTCGCCCGGGATCAGCAGGGTGGTGATCTCGAACCAGACATCGGTTTCGTGCTTGAGGTAGACCAGGGTCTCCTTGACCGCTTCGAGGGAGCCGCCGCAGATCTTGCGGTAGAAGCGCTCGGTGAACGCCTTGAGGTCCACGTTGGCCGCGTCCATGTGCCGGTAGAATTCGACGCGGGGCTCGGGGCAGATCTCGCCGGCCGTGACGGCCACGGTCCTGATCCCGCGCTCGTGGCAGGCCTGGGCCACGTCGACGGCGTACTCCAGGAAGATCACCGGGTCGTTGTAGGTGAACGCCACGCTCTTGCAGCCAAGGCGGTGGGCGGCCTCGGCGATGATCTCCGGGGTCGCCTGGTCGGCCAGGGTGTCGGTCTCGCGGGACTTGCTGATGTCCCAGTTCTGGCAGAACTTGCAGGCCAGGTTGCAGCCGGCCGTGCCGAACGAGAGGACGGGCGTCCCGGGCAGGAAGTGGTTGAGCGGCTTCTTCTCGATGGGATCGACGCAGAACCCGCTCGACCGGCCCCAGGTCTTGAGAACGATCTGGTCGTTCTCGCGGGCACGCACGAAGCACAGCCCGCGCTGCCCCTCGAGCAGCTTGCAGAAGCGCGGGCAGAGATCACACTGGATGCGCCCGGTGTCGAGCGCGTGCCAGTACTTGGTTGGGACGGTGTCGGAGAAAGACTTCATACTTCTGTAGAGGCTCCAGGTGGAAAAACGCGGCGCTGGATGGGGTAATTCCCCTCTTTGGGGACGTGCTCTGACTCAGTGCAGGGGGTAGGCTATAATTGCCGCTGGAGTGCGAGAGTGGAAGCTCTCCGCACGAACACACTTGAAACGAGAGGAGCCATCCGTGTTGCTGGATACCGTCAACATCTCTCTGTGTCTCATCTGCACCGTCAAGCGCGATGCCGATGTTGGAGACAGATGGGTGACCGGTTGCCCCGCGCTGGACATCTTCTCTCAGGGTAAGAGCGAGGAAGAGGCCAAGGTTTCCCTTGAGCAGGCTATCGAGCTTTGGGTAGAAGATTGCTTTGAGCGTGGAACTCTGGACGAAGCTCTGCGCGAAGCTGGCTTTGAAAAAGTACACCCGGCAGCGAAGCTTCGCCCCGAAGACGAGCACATCTCGGTCTGTGCCGTGCCAGAAGGCACCTCTCCCGCGCTGCCCGCGCCGGATACCTTCCCGGTTGTAGTCTCGATTCCAGCGTATCAGGCGGCGGCATTCCTGGCCGCCGTCTAGGACGAGCTTGAAGCGTCTCAGTTGGAAGGAGCTACGGGAGATCTGCATCCTTGCCGTCATCTGGTCATGTCTCGCCCTGGCGTTGCTCGTCCAGTCGTCATCAAGATGGATTCCGACCTGGGCGAAGACATCATTCAAAGCAATAAAAGGACAATGGGGCTGACGACGGCGCAGTTCGATGAGCTTCTGGCTCAGGTCCGAGACAAGAAGAAGGCCAAGAAGAAGCCTCGCAGCTAGCCTGCTGCGTTACCAGCAGGTCCTGCCTATATGCCCCAAGCCATCCACAAGGCCCTGAACGCCTTCCGCCGCTGGCGCGCCGGACTGCCCACGAGAGGCGGCGTTTCCCCGGAAGTCCGCAACGACCTCTATCTCGCCCATCTCGCCGTCTACGAGTTCGCGGCCGGTCTGGCCAAGGGCGGAAAGGTGCTGGACCTGGGATGCGGGACCGGCTACGGCGCCGACCGGCTGGCCCGGTCCGGAGCTGCGTCGGTGGTCGGAGTCGACCCTGACGAGCGGAGCCTGGCCTACGCCCGCACGCGCTTTCCCGGCGTCCGCTTCGTCGCTGGGACGGCCGAAGCCCTGCCGGACGATCTCGGCCCCTTCGACCTGATCGTGGCCGCCAACCTGCTCCCGCACCTGGAATCTCCTGGAAAGGTCCTGGAGATCGCGGCGCGGCGGCTGGCTCCGGACGGCGCCCTCGTGGCGTCGGTTCCTCCCGTGGTGGATGAGCGGACCATGGAGGAACACCGGGCAACCGGGCTC
>JANOCF010001110.1:0-2309 GCA_031412055.1 Holophagales bacterium
AAGAGCTGGCCGCCACTGACGGTCTCCACCTCGACCCGGTAGTCGTCCTGCGTGTTGAGGCCGAACTGCGACCGGACCTCGGCGGGCTGGAACTGCTTCAGGCCGAAGGCGGAAAGGCGCAGGTCGGCGCTGGACGTGCCGATCGCACGGCCCAGGCTATCGAAGAACTTCAGCCGGTAGGTCGCCGGCACGGCGTTCGGGTTGGTGACGCCGAAGTAAGCCTCGCGATCGCCGTTGTCGTTCAGGCCGACCAGATACTGCACCCGGCTGCCCGCGGTCGCGGCGGCGGCCTCGACGCTCAAGGACACGCCCGGAATGGTCTGCCCGAACTGCGAGCCATCCGCTCCGAACGTCGTGTTGAAGGAGGTCATCACAGGCTGGGCATTGCCCTTCGTGCGGGTGATCGTCACGAAGCCGACGATGTTTTCCCAGTTGAACAGCTCCTTGAGCACATCCGCGACGTACAGCGTGGCCCCGGGCTGGATGGTCCGGGTGGCCTTGGGCGGATTGACCTCGGGCAGGCCGCGCTTGCGGAACTCGAGGACGATCTCCATTGCGGTGGTGCCCGGGTTGTGGACGTACAGGTCGCTCGACTGCTGCAGCACGCCGCGGCTCTGGGCGATCCAGGGCAGGACGATCGTGTTGCTGGTCGCGGGCGGCGGCGGCGGCGGAGTGGTTCCGCCCGTGATGTTGAATGTGCGCGACGAGGTCGACGAAGTGGCGCCCCGCGTGGCCGTCAGGGTCACGGTAAAGGTGCCGTTCTTCTTGAACACGTGGCTCGCGGACGCGCCGTTGGCGGTGTCTCCGTCACCGAAGCTCCACGTCCAGCCCGTGGGGCCGCCCGTGGTCTGGTCGGTGAACGTCACCGTCGCGCCGGCCTGGGCCGAGCAGACGTTGAGGCCGAACTCCGAGATGCAGGTCGCGCTGGTCTGGAAGGCGGCGCCCAGAGGCGCCTCTCCCGTGCCCACCACCACCGTCTTGATCGTGGCGGCCTCGCAGAACGGAGCCGGAGCGCAGTTTCCAGGCTTGGTCACGCTGAGCTGCACCTTGTAGGTGCCGGCTTTCGCGTAGGCGTGCGTTGTCTGGGCACCGCTGCCGAAACCCGAGCCGTCGCCGAAGTCCCACACGTAGCCCGTCGGGCTGCCGGTGGAGGTCGCACCGTTGAAGTTCACCGCCTGGCCAACGGCCGGAGCCGTCGGAGCGAAGGTGAAGTCGGCCTTGAGCTGCCCCGGAGGCGGGGGCGGCGGGTTGCCGGTACCGATGGTGACCGACTTGCTGCCGTTCACGCCGCTGCAGCCGCTGTTCGTCACCGAGACGGTCTTGTTGCCCTGGTTCGCCCAGGAGATGATCACCTGGTTGCCGGAGCCCGTGACGGCGCCGTCGCCCGCGGACCAGCTCCAGCTCGCACTCGGGGTGCAGTTCTGGGCGGAAGCCGTGAAGCTGAGCGCCGCGCCCGGCTGACCGGTGCTGGGGCCGCTGATCGAGATGCTGCTCACCGGGGGCGGACCCGCCGGGTCGACCTTGACGGTCTTGGTGTCGACGGCCTCTTCGCTCGCCCCGCGGCGCACCCGCAGCTTGACGGTGAACGTACCCGACGTGGCGAAGGTGTGCGTGGTCCTCGGCGCGGCATTGCCGCTGTCTTCGAAGGTTCCGTTGCCATCCCAGTCATAGTCCCAGAGCTCAGCGCCCGTGGACGCGTCCTGGACCACGACCGGCGTGCCGGCCGTGACGAAGCAGGTGCCGCCCGTGCACAGGGCGCTGAAGATGAAGTTGGCCTTGAGAGGCGTGATCACCGTGATGTTAACCGGCAGATCCGCACTCTGCACCCCCACGACCGCAGTCGTGCAGTTCCTCACCCGGACACGGACGGTGTGGACACCCTTGGACGTGTAGGAGTGGGTGGGGTTCGGGCCGGTGGTCGGGTCGTTGCTCCACGCGGTCCAGTTGGTGGTGGCGGGGTTCAGGTCGTCATCGAAGTCCCAGGACCACTCCGTCGCGCCCGGAACGTTGACATGGAACTGCACCGTTCCCGCGGTGAAGGCGTCATTCGTCGGCGCGTAGGTCCCCGCGAGGGGCAGGGTCGTCAGCGGGGAGAGCGTGAAGGCGGCACTCTTGGTGACGCTGCCCGCCGTATTCGAAAGGGTCAGTTTGGCCGTGTAGCTCCCCGCCAAAGTGTTGGCGCCCGTGTTCCAGATGTAGGAGCTCGCGGTTCCCACGGCTCCGGCGACCGGGGTGCTGACGGAGTCCTCGACCTTGAAGTCATACTGAAGGACCGACCGGCCCTTGGGATTGATCGCCCTCAGGGTGAC
>JANOCF010001111.1:0-4633 GCA_031412055.1 Holophagales bacterium
CGCCGCCTCGATCTCGCCCAGCTCGATGCGGAAGCCGCGGATCTTGACCTGGTGGTCGAGCCGGCCCAGGAACTCGATCGCTCCCGACGGGTGGAGCCGGGACAGGTCGCCCGTGCGGTACAGGCGCTCCCCCTTCCCGCCATCGCTGAAAGCATCGGGCACGAACCGCTCGGCGGTCAGCTCCGGCCGGCTCCGGTAGCCGCGCGCCAGACCCTCGCCCGCAACGCACAGCTCTCCCGGCACGCCCAGAGGGACCGGCCGCAGCCAGCGGTCGAGGATGTAGACGCGGGTGTTGGCGATCGCCGAGCCGATGTCCGGCGCCCGGTCTCCCAGGGGAGATACCGGGCCTGCGGTGGCCACCACCGTGCTCTCGGTCGGGCCGTAGTGGTTGACCAGCGCGAACGGGAGGTCCGGCGCAGGCCGGACGTGCAGCCGGTCGCCGCCGGTCAGCAGCGCGCGCAGGGCGAGCCCCGGCGGCAGAGGCTCGGCGAGCACAGCCTCGGCGAGCGGCGTGGGCAGGAACGCGACCGAGATCCCCTCCCGCGCCATCCAGCCGAGCAGCAGGGGGGGCGAGAGCACGGCGTCGCGCGGCGGGATGTGCAGCGCGGCTCCGGCGGTGAGCGGCGCCCAGGTCTCCCACACTGACGCGTCGAAGCCCGGTCCGGCCACGAGCGTGCTGCGGTCGCCCGGCCCCAGCACGTAGGCAAGGCGATGCCAGGCGATCAGGCTGGACAGGCCGCCGTGGCGCAGCTCCGTGCCCTTGGGCATGCCCGTCGAGCCCGACGTGTAGATCACGTAGGCGAGGGAATCGGGGGAAGAAGACCCCCTCCCCTGCCCTCCCCCGCAAGCGGGAGAGGGAGCCCCCGCCCGCATGCTTACAACCTCTGGCGAAGAGGGGGCGGTGGCGCCCTCTCCCGCAACGCGGAGGAGGGACGGGGAGGGGTCTTCCTCCGCCTGGTCCAGCACCAGCGTCTCTACGGACAGTCCCGGCAAGGCGTGCTTTCTGACCGTCAGCAGGAGTGCAGCCCCGGAGTCGCCGAGCGTCCAGGCGAGACGCTCGGCCGGGTGCGCGGGGTCGACCGGCAGGTAGGCGCCGCCCGCTTCCAGCACGGCCAGGGCCGCGGTCACCAGCTCCGGCGAGCGCTCCAGCCGCAGGGCCACGACCGACTCCGGCCCCACGCCGCGATCGCGCAGCCGGTGAGCCAGGTCGCGTGCGCGCCCAGCCAGCTCGCCGTAAGTGAGGCTCCAGCCCTCCCAGGACAGGGCCGTGGCATCCGGTGCCAACTCGGCCCAGCGCAGGACCAGGCCGTGGACCGGGGTGCCGGGGATCTCCGCCGCGGTGCGGTTCCAGGCCGTCAGTACGTGATCCCGCTCCTCCGCGGTCAGCAGCGGCAGCTCGGAGAGACGGGCGCCCGGATCGGCCGCGATCCCCTCCAGCAGCACCCCCAGATGCCCCAGCCAGCGCCGCACCGTGGCAGCGTCAAAGAGGTCCGAGGCGTACTCGGCGCGGGCCGTCCAGCCGTCTCCCTCCCGGCCCACCTGGAGCCAGAAATCGAACTTGGCCGTCCCGGTGTGCACGTCGGTCATCTCCCCCCGCAACCCATTTCCGAGCTCCAGAGGAGGCGGCGGCGCGTCCAGCAGGGAGAAGACAACCTGGAAGATGGGCGTACGCGAGAGGTCGCGCTCGGGCGCCAGCTCAGCCACCAGCCGCTCGAAGGGGAGGTCCGGATTTGCGTAGGCGAACAGGGCGGATTCGCGCACCCGGCCCAGCGTCTCGACGAAGGCCGGATCCCCCGACAGATCGGCCCGCAGCACGAGGTTGTTGACGAAGAAGCCGATCAACCCCTCGATCTCCGGCCGGCTGCGGTTGGCCGAAGGCACGCCCACCGCCAGATCGTCCCGGCCCGCGATCCGGTGCAGCAGCGCCTGGAAGGCGGCCAGCAGGGTCATGAAGAGTGTGGCGCCCGCCCGCCGCCCCACGGCCTCAAGGCGCTCCCCGAGCTCTGCCGGGAACGGCACGCGCTCCAGCCCGCCGCGGAGGCTCTGCACCGCAGGCCGTCCACGGTCCGCGGGCAGCTCCAGCACCGGCAGCAGCCCTTCCAGGCGGCGGCGCCAGGCGCCGAGCTGGGCGGCGGCACCCTCCCCTTCCAGCCACCGGCGAAGCCAGACGGCGTAGTCCGCGTACTGCACGGGCAGGGGCGGCAGCGCCTTCCCGGGATCACGGTAGAGGGCCTCCAGCTCGCGCAGGAGCACACTCATCGACCAGCCATCCGTGGCCACGTGGTGGAGATCGAGGCGCAGCGCGTGCTCCTCGGGCGCCAGCCTCAGCAGCACGGCCCGGAGCAGCGGTCCCTGCCGCAGATCGAACGGCAGCCGCGCGGTTTCGAGGCTCACTCGCCGGGCCTCGGCGCGGCGGGAAGCCTCGGGCAGGCCGGAGAGGTCGATCACGGGCATGACGAGTCCGAGGGACTGGAGGACCAGCTGCACCGGCCCACTCTCCTGTTCCAGGAGGACCGTGCGCAGCACCTCGTGGCGGAGAACGATCTCGTTCAGCGCCAATGCCAGCGCGGGCACGTCCAGGAGACCCTGGAGGCGGATCTCGCGGCAGACGTTGTAGACCGGCGAGCCCGGCACCAGCAGGTCGAGGAACCAGAGCCGCTCCTGCGCCGGAGAGAGCGGCAGCGGCTCACCGGCACGGCGCGGGACAGGAGCTATCGCGCCCCGCCCCTGGCGGGACTCCCGGGGATACCCGAGCCGGGCAGCGGTCTCCCACGTCGGCTCGCCCAAGAAGTCCTCGGTGTAAGCCTCGCGCCAGCGCTCGGCCGTGCCTGCCTGCACCCCCTTGTGCTCGTGGAACTTCACATCGCCGAGCATGCGGCCCTGCTCGTGCAGGCCATCCGTCATCCGCGCCCGCTTCTCCTTGTACGGGTCGGCCATGCCGGGGTGGTACTCGATACCGACCCCCGCCAATACCGCGCACAGCCGGCGCAGCTCCCCCTCGGGGTCGCGCACCAGGTCCTCGAACCGGAGGCGATGCTGCCGGCTTGCCGGGATGCCCTCCAGGAAGGCGAGGATATTACGGTGGCTCAGCGTCCAGACCAGCTCGGCCAGCTCCCGCCGCGAGAACGGGTGCGCCCGCCGAAAAAAGAGCTGGTCGAGCTTTGCCTCCTCGAAGGAGTGAATCATCCCGTAGGGGTGGCGGACGAGGTGGATGTACAGCGGCTCTTCGAAGCTCTCCTCAGCCCGCCGCAGCACTTCGGGGTCGAGCGGGTAGTTGGTGGACTTGTCGACCAGGAGACGATGGCTCCCATCGGCAAGCCACTCCTGCATCCGGCGGTAGAAGCGGCGGGTGCTCCACCCCTCCCGCTCGCACGCCTCCACCATGTCCTGCGTCTCCTCCAGGCTGCATCCGCGCAGCTCCATGACCGCCCGCAGCACGCCTTCGAGCCAGAAGCTGTCGCGGCCCGAGAACGCGGCGCGGCGCTCGTCCATGGTGTTGAACGTCAGCAGCTCCAGCTCGGGCGGCGAGAACAGGCCGGGGTGGCCGCCGAGCATGACGCGCATCAGCGTCGTGCCCGAGCGCGGCGGCGCGAGCACGAACAGGACCGGCGGGTTCCTGGGCTCCTCCGAGGGGAACGGTGCCAGCGGCTGGACCAGCCGGCGCAGCTCCTCCAGCCGTTCCTCCGTCACCCTCTGAACGGAGTCCACGGCGCTGCGCTCGCGCTCCCGCTCGCACTCCAACAACGCCGCCAGCCCGCCGAGGGTGGGCGCGTCGAACAGCGCCACTACGTGATGGATCTCCCCGGTCTCCGCCTGGAGCCGGTTGATGACCATGGCGCCGCTGATCGAGGTGCCGCCCAGCTCGAAGAAGTTGTCGAGCAGGCCCACGCCCTCGACGCCCAGCGTCTCTTCCCACAACGCGGCCAGGAATCGCTCCAGGAGCGTGCGCGGCGGCACGTGCTCTGGACGGTGCCTCTCCGGCTCGGGCAGGGCCTTGCGGTCCACCTTGCCGCTCGTGGTGAGCGGGAACGCGTCCAGGAACACGAACGCCGACGGGACCATGTAATCCGGCAGCCCGACGGCGAGATGGGCGCGCAGGGCTCCCTCCTCTACGAGAGAACTCGGCACGACGTAGGCGATCAGCAAGGCGTCGCCATTGCGCTCCCGGGCCACCACCACGGCCTGGTGGACCGAGGGATGGCCACCCAGGGCCGCCTCGATCTCTCCCAGCTCGATACGGAAGCCGCGCACCTTGACCTGGAAGTCGATGCGGCCCAGGTACTCGACGGCGCCGTCCGGCCGCCGGCGGGCCAGATCGCCCGACCTGTACAGGCGCGCGCCCGGTTCCTCAGAGAAGGGGTCCGGCACGAACTTCTCGGCCGTGAGATCGGGCCGGCCGTGGTAGCCGCGGGCCGGGGGGAGGCCGCCGATGAGAAGCTCACCCTCGGCGCCCAGGGCGACAGGGTCCAGGTCCGATCCCAGGATGTGGATCGCGGTCTTGGCGATGGGGCGGCCGATGGGCACGGGACCGGAGCGGCCCGGCCCGCACTGCCACCAGGTGACATCGACTGCGGCCTCGGTGGGGCCGTACAGGTTGTGCAGCTCCGGCCCATCCAGACGCTCGAAGAAGCGG
>JANOCF010001112.1:0-1953 GCA_031412055.1 Holophagales bacterium
GCAATCTCATTGAACAGGCGCACCGCAATCAGCGAGTGGCCACCCAGGTCGAAGAAGCTCTCCTCTACCCCCACCCGCTCGACGCCCAGCAGGTCCACGTAAAAGCCTTGCACCAACTCTTCCATGGGAGTGCGCGGCGCGAGATACGAGCCGTGCACTCCGCCCTCGGCCCCGAGCGTCACCCGTGCCAGAGCTTTCCGGTCTACCTTGCCGCTCGTCGTCAAGGGCAGCCGGTCAAGCACGGACCAGGCGGCTGGCACCATGTGCTCCGGCAGGGTCGCCCGAAGCCTTTCCCGCAGCCCCTCCGGGGTGAGCGGGACGCCCGCCTGGAGCACCAGAAAGGCCGCGAGCCCGCGCCCGCCCGGAAGGTCCTCGCGCGGGATGACCGCCACCTCCCGTACGCCGGGGCAGGCCCGCAGCGCCGCCTCGATTTCGCCGGGTTCAATGCGGAAGCCGCGCACCTTTACCTGGTCGTCGACTCTCCCCAGAAAATCGAGGTGCCCGTTTGACAGGTGAGCCGCCAGATCACCTGTGCGATAGAGCCGCTCTCCCGGCTGCAGCGAAAAGGGATGGGGCACAAAGCGCTCGGCGGTGAGGTCGGCCCGGCCCAGGTATCCGCGGGCGAGCCCTGGACCACCGACAGCAAGCTCACCCGCGGAGCCAATCGGTGCCAGGTTCCCCCGACGGTCCAGTATGTGGACCTGGAAATTGGCGAGGGGTCTGCCGATTGTCGGCTTGCCTTTCCCTCGGTAGCGCCCGGCCGTGGCGCAAACGGCGGTCTCGGTGGGGCCGTAGGCGTCCAGGAAGCGCCGGCCACCGCTGCAGCGTTGCGCCAGGTCCGGCGGACAGGCCTCGCCGGCCACCACCAGCGTCCGCAGGTCCGGGAAGCCCCTGGAACCATCGGTAAACAGGACGGCCAGCGCGGAGGGCGGCAACGTCGCCGCAGTGATCTTCTTCTCGCGGAGAAGCGACTCCAGCCCGTCGCCCGGCATCAGAGCGGACTGCGGCGCGAGCACCAGCGCCGCGCCGGCTCCGAGGGCCAGGGCGATCTCCCAGACGGAAGCGTCGAAGCCGGCCGAGGCAAACTGGAGGACGCGGTCCTCCGGTCCAAGGCCGATCAGCCCGACCTGCGCCGCAGCCAGATTCGCCAGCCCGCCATGGGTCACCCCCACACCCTTGGGCCGCCCGGTGGACCCCGACGTGTAGATCACGTACGCGAGGTTGTCCGGCAGGATGCGGACGGCCGGCGGCTCGTCGCTCTCGCCGTCCAGAGCGGACCACGAAGAGTCCAGGACGACCGTGAACCCCCAGAAGCCCGGCAGGCTCTCCGCCAGGCCCTCCTGAGTCACCAGCACCAGGATCCCGGAGTCCTCCAGCATGGAGCCCAGCCGCTCTGCCGGGTACCCGGGGTCCAGAGGGACGTAGACTCCACCGGCTTTTAAGATCCCGAAGCAGCCCACAATCATCTCCAGGGAGCGGTCCATCAGAAGACCGACCGGGACCTCCGGCCCCACCCCCAGGGTGGCGAGGTGGCGGGCCGTTCGATTTGAGAGCCGGTCGAGCTCACCGTACGTGAGGCTCGCCTCCTCGACCCCGCCGAACACCGCGGCCATGGCCTCCGGCGATCGGGCTACCCTGTCGGAGAGGATCTCGTGCAGGAACTGGCGCTCGGGCCGACCTGCGCTATCGTTCCATTCCAGCAGGAGCGCGTGCCGCTCCGCCGCTGAAAGGAGAGGCAGCTCGGAGAGCCGCGACCGGGGAGATGCCAGGGCTCCGGCCAGAAGCCTCTCGAGGCGGTCCGCCATGCGAGCGACCGTCGGTGGGTCGAACAGGTCTGCGCTGTACTCCCAGAATCCCGCAAGACCGCGCGCGGTCTCGCCCAGCGAGACAGTCAGGTCGAACCGGGAGCCGCTCCACTCACCGCTCATCGGCTCGAGAGTCAGCCCCGGGAGC
>JANOCF010001113.1:0-1536 GCA_031412055.1 Holophagales bacterium
CCAAAGGGCGCCCCCGGGCGTGGCATAGCCGGCATCGCGTGCGACTCCGCCACACCGTTCACCCTGACCATCACCTACGACGACGGCACCACCGCGACCCTCGCCTGCGGACCCACCCCGTCGACGTTGCGGTGACCCTCCGCCAGGTCATCCGCTCCATTCGCTCCATCCGCGCCGCGTTCGTCCCGCTCTGCCGGGGCGGCTGCCGCCAGCCCGTCACCAGCTGCACCTGCAGCTGGCTCCCACCCCTGCCCGAGGAGTGCCCATGACCGTCATCTTCCGCGGCAAGCCCGCCTGCGCCTGCCTGGCCGCGTGGCTTCCGCTCTACGAGCGCGAGCTCCGCGCCCGCGGCGTCCTACCGCCGAAGGGCGTCCTGTCGATCTACCAGCTCATCGGCGGCGCCACCGCCTCCAGTGGCACCCACGCCACCGGCGGGGCCTTCGACATCACCGACCTCACCGGCGATCTCGACGTGTGGGTGGCCCGGCAGATGGGCGCCGACGCGACCTGGGCCCGCAAGCCCCCGAAGTTCGTCCCTCACCTGCACGGCGTGCTGCGCGGCTGCCCACACAACGGCCCGGCCCGCTACCAGATCGCCGAGGTCGACGCCGGCGGAGACGGGCTCGACGGCAGCGCACCCGACGACGGGCCCCGGCCGCTGTCGAACCGCACGTGGGAGGAAGGCATCGCCTGGCATCGCACGCAGGCCAAGATCCGGCTCAAGGCGCGGATCACCGCGAAGATCCAGCCGCTCGTCGAGGAGAAGCGCAAGATCGTCGCGCGCATCGACCGGCTTCGCGGCATCCGGGCCAAGCTGTGAGCCCCCGCCGGCGGCCGCTGCCGAAGCGGATCCGGTCCCGCCGCACCTCGTGGCTCGCGAAGCGGAAGGCCAGCGGCCTCGAGAAGCCGCTGCCCCTTGGCGTGCTCGACCTCAACGCCATGTCGGTCTCCACGGGCCCTGAGCACGCCAAGCAGATCCTCCGCAACGGCGCCGACGTCGTCGTCCGGATCGACGGGCACCTCTACCAGGTCGACGTGATCCTCGGCTGCGAGGGCGACGACTTCGACGCCGCCCGGGTCCTCGGCCGGGACTGGGACGTCCACCACGACCAGACCCACCCGGACCGCGACGGCGCGTTCATCGTGATCCGCCGGGCCCGTGGCCGCCTCGAGGACGCCCACCTCGTCAAGGGCTCCGACCCGCTCCGCGGGGTCCTCCCGGCCCGCTGGATCGTGTCTGCGCTCCTGGCGATCGACCCCGGCACCGCGCACCGGTGGCTGTTGCCCGCCGCGGCCGGCCACCTCCCGCCCATGCGGGCGTTCGCCCGGTGGGGGCAGTACCTCAACAACCTCCGCCAGGTCGGAGCTTCGCTCAACGGCGCCGACTTCAACAAGGCCGCGGCCGCGGTCGCCGCGGCGTTCGGCCGCCGGGTCGGTGGCCACGGCGTCCTGTTCATCGCCACCAGCTGGTGGATCCCCGTCTCGAAGGTCGTGCACGTCGACGTCAACGGCGACCACCGCGCCGTCTTCCGAGTC
>JANOCF010001114.1:0-2723 GCA_031412055.1 Holophagales bacterium
GGGGAAGCTCTACCCCTCGCAGAGCCGCTTCTTCGCCGAGATCAAGCGCCTCATCGGCCAGGAGTACACCGAGGGCGACCACCGCAACCGCTTCGTCGACGCGCTGCTCGATTCCAACTCCCTCTGGTACCCGCTGCGCTACCCGGGCGAGTACCAGGCCAACGGCAAGCCCTCGACGCTCAACAAGGTGATCCATTACCACTACCCGACCGCCGACGACATGGAGCAGATCCTGAGCCTGCGGAGCTTCCGCGACTTCGGCGGCGGCAGCCTCTACAACGATTCGTTCGGGTTTCTCGACCAGAACCCGCACAACACCATGCACCTGTGGACCGGCGGCATGAACCCCGACTACCAGGCCGACCAGCAGGATTTCGAGGACGACCTGGAAGGCAACCGCAACAAGGGCGTGCGCGTGGCCGGCCGGCGCTTCCACTCGCGCGGCGACATGTACACGCAGCCGCAGTTCGGCGACATGTTCAGCAACCTGACCGCGGGCTACGACCCGGTCTTCTGGCCTATCCACGCCAACATCGACCGCATCTGGTGGGAGTGGCAGCAGACGCACGCCCAATCCATTCCCGTGGATCTCGACGCCGTGCTCACACCGTGGAGCTACACCATCGCCGACACGCTCGACATGTCACGTTTCGGCTACGAGTACGTCAAGAGCTCCTACGTCATCCCGGTGGGGATCGAGTCGCCGGTGGGCCGCTTCGTTTCCAAGCCCATCGACGTGCCGGAGCCGGTACGCAGCGGATTCCAGCAGGCGGAGATCCGGCTCCACCGCGTGCCGCAACTGGTGCGCTCGTGCTTCATCCGCGTCTTCCTCAACCTGCCCGACGCCAACGCGGACACCTCGATCGAAGATGAGCACTACGCCGGCTACCTGGCGGTTTTCGGGCACGGCCCCTGCTACGGCGGTCCGGGCCACTGCGAGCTGCCGCCGAGCCAGCCGCGCAAGTACGACCTGCGTCCGCGCAGCCACAACACACCGCGCAATCACCGTATCAACGTCACCAAGGCCGCACGCCGGCTGCTCGACACGGGCGCAACGTCCTTCCAGATCACGCTGGTCGTGATCGGAGTGGACTACTGCGAAGACAACGAGCTGCTGCGGCTCGAAGGCGTGTCGTTGAACTTTCTCGACTGATCCGAGGACGCTATGCCCGCGATACCTACGACCTATCGAATTCATCCCGGGATCGGCATCGCCCGTCTGGGCAACAGCCCCGACGAGTTCTGCATCACGCCGGAGGAGCCGGCGGCTCTGCCCCTGGACTGCGACGCCCAGGGCAATCCGCTGCTGTCGCCCGATGGCAGGACCGAGCTGCGCGTGCGCAAGTTCAAGGACGCGCAGGGCCGCATCAAGCGCCAGGCCGCGCGCTTCCAGATCTATGTCTACGACGACGAAAACCCCGAGGGCCGGCCGCTCAAGGTGGGCGACCCCATCGCGGGCGGCGGCAACCACGGCACGCTGGTGGACATCCAGTGGCGCGTCTACCTGGCCAACAAGAAGTCGGCCTGGTACGAATTCAAGCAGCTCGACGGCGAGCACGGCTACGACGCGTCGCACCCGCTGCGCAACGCGGACATCACCGCTCCCGAGGCCCGGCAGCGATTGATCATCGATCCCGGCCCGCGCATCGTCAACGGCCAGGACCGGCGCCAGGCGAGCTTCGACCGCGACTGCGACATCTACGCGCCTACCTTCCCGCCGCCGCTGGAGCCGTGCTCCATCGACACCCTGGGCGAGCTCAAGACCGACGACTCGGGCCGGCTGCTGGTGCTGGGCGGGCACGGCTGCTCCGGCTCGTTCAAAGGCGATCAGTTCGGCCAGCCGCGCATCGACACCTACGCCAACAACGACGGCTGGTTCGACGACACCTCCGACGGTCCGGTCATGGCCCGCCTGGTGATGTTCTCGCAGGAGGTGGGGCAGACGCGCTTCGTCGACGTGGAGTACCCCGCGTGGGTGATCGTCGGCTATCCCGGCTACGTGCCGGAGATCCTCGACATGGTCACCATGGACGAGGTGGTCGAGGACCTGGGCATCCGCGAGTTCGCGTCGCGCACCGATCTCTACGGCGAGGTCGGCACCTTCGAAGCTCCGCAGGTCATCGACAGCACGGACCGCGAGGCGCTGACCCTCTGGCAGGCCGGGCGGCTGGAGTGGAACCCCACCTACAAGCCCTGGTTCTACCGCGACATCTGGCCGATCCTCTTCCGGCCCGACGAGTTCACCTATCTCTCCAGCGTGCTCGGGCTGTCGAACTACCCGCACAACCAGTCGGCGCGCGGGCGCTTCGATCCCAACCGCCTCTCGGTGCCGCCGATGATCGATCGCAAGGCGGTGGCCGCGTGCGAAAAGAAGTGCATCGCGCGGCACCACGCGGGCGAGCTGTTCGTCGAGACGCTGGGACCCGCGCTCACGGTGCTGGAGAAGCAGACGGAGGCGCGCCTGAGCCGCGAGCTCGGGGATGGAAGCGGCTCTCTCGGCGGTCTTCTCACCGATAGCGTGGCGAACGAGCTGCGCGAAGCGCTCTCAGCCTTTGCCAAGGAGGTCCACGGGGACGAGCCCGGGGACGACTTCCGGCAGTACCTCCGGAAGTGGAAGGCGGGGGGCGAGACGCCGTCGTACACACAAGCCAAAGACACGTTGGAGAAGCGCGTGCAGGAGATCCTGGCGGCGCTCCCGGGCCAGCGCGTGGCGCGCTGGGATA
>JANOCF010001115.1:0-3617 GCA_031412055.1 Holophagales bacterium
TGAGCGCCTCGTATCCGGTCTCCCGCTCGATCCGTTCGAGCGTCTCCCGCGCCCAGGGCACGCGGTTGAAACGGTCGTCCGTCAGGGAGGCCATGCCGGCGAAAACGTGGCCGATCGTGTCGGTCCCCTGGAAGTAGAGGATCGTGAGGTCCGGGTTCTCCCGTTCCAGCCAGGAGCGCGCCAGGGCGTCGTAGGCCCGGGTCTCCACCAGGATCCGGCGCAGGGCGCTCACCGGATGGGCATAGGGATCGGGACGCTCGGCGGCGCGGTCGTACTCCTCGCGGTCAAGCCAGGGGAGATAGGCCTTGAGCGCCTCGTATCCGGTCTCCCGCTCGATCCGTTCGAGCGTCTCCCGCGCCCAGGGCTCGCGGTCCGCCGGATGGACGATGCCGGGCGGCGGCCGGCGGTCGCGGGAGGTGAAGGAGAAGAAGCGGTCGGCCACCATCAGCCCGGGGACGGGCTCGGCGGGCCAGGTGGCCCACATGCCGAAGACGGCCACGCTCCGGTCCTCCAGGGCGGCCAGGTTCCAGACGGCGGGGACGCGGCGCTCCTCCCGCGTGATCGGCTCCTCGCCGCCGGTCGCCGGGTTGCGGCGGGTGAAGTCGAGGATGCCGTGCTCCAGCGGACCGGCACCGGTCATCATCGTCGTCCACACGAGCGGCGACAGGGGAGGATGGAGCGTGTCGAGGATGCCGGTCCGTCCCTCGCGGGCCAGGGCGGCCAGGTTGGGCATGGTCCCGTCCTGCATCGCCGGCTCGAGCCGCTGCCAGTCGGCGCCGTCCAGCCCGATGAACACCACTGGCCGGCGCTCGCGCTCGGCGGGAGAGCAGGCACAGAGCGCGAGCAGGACAAGGGCGAGGAGGTGCTTCATGTCGTTCAGGTTTTATACCAGACGGGCGAAACATGCGCGCCACCTCGTCCGTAATGGGGTCATCGAGATGGAGACTTCCCTATGAACCTGCTGTTGAGAGACATTAAATACGCTGCCCGGATGCTCGCCAAGACTCCGGCCTTCACCGCTATCGCCCTGTTCACCCTGACCCTGGCGATCGGTGCCAATACCGCCATCTTCAGCATCGTCAACGGCATGCTGCTCCAGCCGCTGCCCTTCCCGGAGCAGCACGAGCTGATCCAGTTCATGCGCGGCTTCCCCGAGGGCGGCGTCGGCGGCGGCACCTCCGTGCCCAAGTACACCTACTGGCAGGAGCACACCCGCGACCAGTTCGAGGCGGTCGCCGCCTTCGACAACCTGGGCTCCGGGTTCAACATGGCCGGCGACGGCACGCCCGAGCGCCTGATCGGCTCCCGGGTCACCCACGAGTTCTTCCCGGTCTTCGGCCTCGATCCCATGCTGGGACGGCGGTTCTCCCCCGAGGAGGACATGCCCGGCGCGGCCAAGGTCGTCGTGCTCAGCCACAACCTCTGGAAGCGCCGCTTCGACGCGGACCGCGCCATCGTCGGCAAGACGGTCCAGCTCAACGGCGAGGCGTACACCATCGTGGGCGTGGCGCCCGCGTCGTTCAAGTACCCCGCCAAGGCCGAGCTCTGGACGCCCTTCCAGATGGAGCGCGCGAGCCAGGACAAGGGCCACTTCTTCGAGGTGGTCGGCCGGCTCAAGGACGGCGTGACCCTGGAGAAGGCCGAGGCCGCCGCCAAGGTGGTGAGCAAGCAGTTCGCCGAAACCCACAAGGACTATATCGGCGAGGGCGAGGTCCTGACCTTGCGCACGCTGCGCGACCGCCTCTATGGCCAGCTCCGGCCCGTGCTCCTGATCCTCCTGGGCGCGGTCGGCTTCGTGCTCCTGATCGCGTGCGTGAACCTGGCCAACCTCCAGCTCGCCCGCGCCACCGGACGCCAGCGGGAGATCGCCATCCGCGCCATCCTCGGCGCCAGGTCGTCGCAGGTCATCCGCCAGCTCTTCACCGAGAGCCTGCTGCTCTCCGTGGCCGGCGGCCTGCTCGGCCTGCTCGCCGGGACCTGGATCCTGAAGCCTCTCATGGCGCTGGCGCCGGCCGAGATCGAAACGTTGCAGCCCATCGGCATCGACGGCAGCGTCCTGGCCTTTACCTTCGGCATGGCGGTGCTGTCCGGGCTGCTCTTCGGAGCCGTGCCCGCTCTTCAGGCGTCGCGGGTGAACCTCAACGAGCCGCTCAAGGAAGGCTCGGCCCGCTCCACGGGCGGCGTCCGCGGCAGCCTGACCCGGAAGCTGCTGGTGATCAGCGAGGTGGCCCTCGCCCTGGTGCCTCTCACCGGCGCGGTGCTTCTGGTCAAGAGCTTCAGCGGAGTCGTGGGCACCGACCCGGGCTTCGAGTCCGCGAACGTGCTCACCATGAAGATGTCGCTGCCCGAAGCGCGCTACAGCAAGCCGGAGGCCCTGGAGGCCTTCAGCCGCGACGTGGTGCAGCGGGTGGAGAGCCTGCCGGGGGTGAAGCAGGCGTCGGTGTCCGTGTCGCTGCCACTCGAAGGCGGGGTCGATCTGCCGTTCACCATCGAAGGCAGGTACCGGGGCGGAGAAAGCCAGGAGGGGATCGGAGACGCGCTGTACCGTCCCTCCACGCCGGAGTACTTCGAGGCGCTGGGGATTCCCCTGGTCCAGGGCCGCCGGCTGACGGGCCATGACACGAGCAACGCCCCTCTGGTGGCGGTCATCAACGAGGCCGCGGTCAAGAAGTACTGGCCGAACGAGAGCCCGCTCGGCCAGCGCATCACGCTGGGACAGCCGTTCCTCCCCGAGGATGCCGATCCGCAGCCCCGGACGATCGTCGGCGTGGTCAAGGACGTGCGGGAGAACAGTCTCGACGACGAGGCGCCCGCGATCGTATACCTGCCGCTGTCGCAGATGTCCCAGGGGATCCAGACGCTGGTCGTCCGGCTCGTGCCGCTCAGCCTGATCGTCAAGACGGAAGGGGAGGTGCCGGACCTGGCCGCCTCGATCCACAAGGAGATCCTGGCCGTGGACCCGGCGCAGCCGGTCAACGACGTGCGGATGATGGACGAGGTCGTATCGCGCTCGCTGGGACGGCAGCGGTTCGCGGCCCTGCTGCTCGGCGGGCTCGCCCTGCTGGCCCTGATCCTGGCCGGCGTGGGGATCTACGGCGTGCTGTCGTACCTGGTGACGCAGCGCACCCGGGAGATCGGCGTCCGCATGGCGCTCGGCGCCTCCGCGAAGAGCGTGCTGGGGATGGTGGTGCGCCAGGGCTTCATGTCGGTCCTCATCGGCGTGGCCATCGGGGTGGCCGGAGCGCTGGCGCTCGCCCGCTTCATGGGAGGACAGATCACGAACCTCCTGGCCGGCGGCAGTGCCACGGACCCGGTGACGTTCGTGCTCGCTCCGACGGTGCTCGCGGCGGTGGCGCTCCTCGCGAGCGTCATTCCCGCCCACCGGGCGAGCCAGATGGACCCGCTGGTGGCGCTGCGGAGGGACTGACACATTCAGCGGCATGAAGCTTGCGTAGTTACGACGGTAGATGTAGTGCCGTCATAACCACGGAGCTTCCTCCATGAATGATCAACACTGGCTCGGCGCAGCCCTCATACTTCTCGCGTCTTCCGTACCGGCCTTTGCCCAGGAAATCACCGTCGTCCACGCGGACGACTTCACCTCCGGACGGACGGAG
>JANOCF010001116.1:0-2916 GCA_031412055.1 Holophagales bacterium
GACGTTGTTGTAGCGACCCCGCGGCAGGGCGGCGCACGCGATCCATTGCGCTCCGGGGGCGATCCCCAGTGTGATCCCGGCGGTGTTTCTTCCGACGGCGACGCTCAGCACCCCGGTACCGTGGCCGAACCGGGTATCCCGAGGCGCGGCGTGCTCACCCGAAGGATCGAGCCAGGAGCGCTCGCCGCCGCGGAATCCCGCCGCGATCTGCTCGTGGACATCGCTCGCACCCGAATCCACGACACCCACGACCACGCCCGTGCCGTCGAGCCCCTGAGCCCACGCCGCCGGAGCCCCGACCGCGTCGCTCGACCACGCGGTTTTTTTGCTGTCGGGAAGGGGTTCCTCCTGTCGGGAAGCGCCGAAGGCGCGCGGGCGTAAAGCCTGGGGTTTCAACCCCAGGTTGGCTGCCCACCCACCTCTCCAAGCCCCAAAGGGGCGAAGGCGGGCTGCCTGCGTCCCTCCGGGACTTGGGATTTTCTTTGATGGACTCTGACCTGGGGTTGAAACCCCAGGCTTTACGCCTACGCCCCTGCCGGGGCTTGGAAAATCCATCAGCGCCGGCTCGGGTCCTTCCACTTCCGGGAAGACCGCGGCGACCTCGGGACGCCGCGAGAGCGCCTCGATCCCCTTCGGGGTCGCTTCGACGAGCAGCCGGTTCACGATGGTGAACCCCTGCCAGGAGCGGACAATCCCGTCGCGGCGCGCCTCCTCCAGGAAGGGGACGAGCCGCGCCTGGCTCCTCCCGGCCAGCTCCGCGAGCGCCGCCATCACCTGCTCGCGGCGTTCGCGACGTCCTCCCGCCAGGCTCAGACGGCCGAGGTCCACCTGCTCGTCGAGGTCCACGAGCACGCGTAGCACGCGCTCCGGCTCCGAGACCGGCGGGACAGGAAGAGGATGGACGGGCGCCGTCCTGCAGGCCAGGCAGGCGGCGAGAACGAAGAAGAGGGCGAGCCCCGCGCGGCCTCGCCCCGGGAAGGTGTCTACTGCAGGTTCTCCAGGGCGGCGTGGTCGAACCCGACCCTGAGGCTGCTCGGGAGGTTGACCGACATGCCGCCGGAGAAGCCCAGGCCGACGGAGACGGGGGTCCGGTTCGTCGTGTTGTCGAGGAGCGCCTGGATCAGGGCGGCGCCGCCCGGCTGCGACATATCGATCGAGAGCTGCGTCGGGCGGATTCCGTTGGCCCTGGCGCCGATCGAGAGCGGCGTGGAAAGAGGGACGTTTACGCCGCCAAGCTTGAGGCTGGTCAGCTCCAGGGTGAAGCCGTCGTTCAGGGCACCCGTCCAGATCTGGGCGAGCAGGTCGCCCGTGCTGGAGAAGCCGGCCTGAAGGTCGAGGTCCTTGTCGATCTCTTCGAGGACGACTTCGCAGAAGAGGATCGGCGGCGGCGGAGAGCCGCGGTGCGACAGGATCCGGTTGGCCTCGAACTGGCAGCCCGGGAGCGGATCGGTGGTGGTCCACTGCGGCAGGAACTTGCCGCCGAGGATGCCGCCCCTGCCCTGCACGTCGTCGCCGTCGCGGTCGATCTGGCCATCGCGGCTGAACGAGCCTGGCACCGGGTTGCGGTAGGTGTAGATGCGCAGGTTGGTGTCCCGGCCGCCCCGGTTGTCGTACTTGACGGTGTAGGAGTAGGTGCCGTCCAGGGCCTCGTCCCCGGTACCGGTGAAGGAGATCTCCGAGCCCCAGAGCTTGGCCTCCGCCTGGGTCTGATGATCGGCATGCCCTTCGTAGTCCGTGATCGCGCAACCGCCTGAGAAGAGAGTCATCGTAGCTAGACCGACCAACAACAGACTGTGCTTCATGCTGCCTCCTTTCCAACGAAGGCCACCAGCGGCCTCGTGAATGGATCGGGGATGGAGCAGGGAGTGGTATACAGAGCCACTCTAAAATTGGAAGGTGCGCTAGAACGATGAAACCGAGCCGCCGCAACGCTGCCGGCTCCGCGTCCGTAGCCAACGATCACGTGGAGCCGGAGGCCGGCCTTGCCGAGGGGCAGACCTCCGGCGCACGCCGCCCTTTAGGCAGCGTGGTTAGGTACATCGAATGTCAAAGAGCACGCGTCTCGCGGAGCATAATGCCCGCGAATTCGGTGCGCATGATAGGCGTGGCGACCAGCTCTGTCAATAGCCAGCCGTAATTTTATCCGCAAAGTTTATGGCGAGCAGGCCGTTCCTCCCTGCGGGTATCGGTCCGCCCCAAAGGGCGGACGATCCGGAGCTGCCCGGGAACGTTCCGCCCGTTTGGACGGACGGTCCGCCCCAAAGGGCGAAGGCTCCACCCGGTGGGCGGACGGTCCGGAGCTCGGGCCGGAAGGCCCGCCCATTGGGGCGGATGGTCCGCCCACAGGGACAGACGGTCCGCCCTTTGGGACGGATGGTCCGCCCGTTGGGGCGGAACGTCCACCCACCGGGCGGAAGGCTCGCCCATCCGGGCGGACGCTCCGCCCCAACGGGCGGACTCTTCCCAGAGCGGGGCGGATCGTCCATGAAAGTGTGCATAACCATCAGTGTTCCTATTGACAGTCTCGCGACGATCATGAAGAATACCGCTTGTTGACGGTGGGAGTCTGCCCTGAAGGGCAAGACCTTCGCCGCGCTCTTTGACAATCTGGAAGGGTGACGGCGGCCTCCGAGTCCAAGGACGCCGCCGTCCGCAACGATCTTGAGGCGGGGCAGGTCCCGGTGGCGGGGACCTGCCCCGCGCGAGGTGTGGATCCCGTGTGCCCCGGCGGAGCATTGAGCAACTCCAGTGGGCGGTATCCAACAATCTGCGGGTAAAGCGTGTCTACTCAGCTAGTACCTCGTCACAGTCCGATTGATGGTAGGGGTGGCCCTTGTGGCCACCCTCTGGACGTGGCCGCCCTCCGGATGGGTACCCACAAGGGGCATAGGCGCTAACTTTGCTTCAACATTGTCT
>JANOCF010001117.1:0-6505 GCA_031412055.1 Holophagales bacterium
CCCTCCTCCTCGGAGTTGAGCTCCAGGATGATGAAGTCACCCTTGATACGAGCCGACGCCACTTGGCAGCAGCAGTACTGTCTGGCAGTCTTGAGATCGAGGATCTGCCGGGGCAGGCGGAGCATAAGCTCATGCGTGCCCCAGTTCGCCACGTAGAGGAATGCGTCGAAATATTTCTCCATCCAGGTGGACGGGTTCCCTTTGAAGTCTCCCCACTCGTAGTGATTCACGAACTGTGTGGCTGTAATGTTGGCGCGCGTCGAGACCGAGCGCAGCTCGACCATCTCGTCCTCGGTCAGCGGCCGGTCGATGGCCTGAAACTCGTAGTATTGGTACTCGCTCATGATCCTTTCTCAGTGTTGGCTGCGCGCCCAGCGACGGAACGCCTCGATCCACTCCACGCCGTGGGGCGGTGGCTCCGGAAGCGGCAGATCAAGAAGAGGAATGGCCTGTCGAGCTTGGCCTCGCGTGCAGATGGCGACGATCTCGTCTGCCCCGGTCAAGTCGAGAGACTCGACCGTGACCGGGACGCCGAGGACAGAAGTCTGGAAGGGTAGCCCAAGGTTGTCCTCGAGCATGGTGTAGAAGCCCGTTCTCTGCTCCGACTCGTCATAGGCATCGACGATGGCTTCCTCGATCAGCTTGTCGAGCTCGGCAGTGGCGACTTTGGTACCGGATTTCGGCTCTCGTCGGGTCACGTTGACTCCTCGGGAATCTTCGCGGCCCGCCTTGGCGCCCCAATGACACCGGAAGCATGGAAGCAGCTCCAGTTACGAAGTGGAGCGACAGGGGTCGCGGTCATGGGAGCATTGTAGCGCGATGCGGTGCCGCGTGGAAGCGCCGTGACGATATGTTCGTCCTGGGTTGTTCGGCGTTCGTCAAGGAAAGCGGCGTGCCGTTTGCAGCGTCAACCTTCGCTGAAGGAGGACGTCCGATGCCCCGGCGCAAGCAGGGAGATTCCAGGAGCAAGCTCAAGATCGCGGCGATGGTGGCTGGCGGTGTCGTAGGCAGCGCGGCAGCCGCGATCGCGGCAGGAAGCTTTCTCTGGAAACGGTCCACGGCGAGAGCGGTCCGCCGGCTTGTTCATGAAGGGTCCGAATCCGAGCCTGAGACGTTCTCCCGCCAGCAGCTCGCGGGTCTTCCGGACCCAGTGGTCCGCTACTTCGAGTTCGCGATCACTCCAGGGTTGCCCCTCATCCGGACCGCCAGGATCGAGCACGCGGGAGAGTTCCGGAGCGCTCTCGGCGCCTCCTGGAGCCCATTCACGAGCGTGCAGCACTTCTCTGTGGAGCCTCCCGGCTTTGTGTGGGACGCGGGCATCCGTATGTCCCCGCTGCTGACGGTGCGAGTCCGTGACAGCTATCTTCAGGGGACCGGCGCGATGCAGGCCAGGATCGCGTCGCTCATCCCCGTCGTGGATGCGCAGGGCGGGGCTGGACTCGCTTCCGGATCTCTCCATCGCTACCTGGCCGAGTCGGCATGGCTTCCAACGGCTCTCCTGCCCGGACAGGGCGTGGTCTGGGAGGCCGTCGACGACAGCACCGCCCGCGCCACGCTCACGGACTCCGGAATCTCGGTCTCCCTTGATTTCCGCTTCGGCGAAAGGGGTGAGATCGTGAGCGCGTACACGCCCGCAAGGTTTCGGGACGTGAACGGGGTCGCCGTGCCGACGCCCTGGATGTGCCATTTCGAGAGCTATGTGCCCATGGACGGCATGATGGTGCCCGGGGAAGGAGACGTGGAGTGGATCCTGCCCGAGGGCCGGCTGACCTATTGGCGAGGCCGGATCGTCAAGGCCGAATACGAGCGAGCGCTCGCAATCCCCGGGCCGGAACACCTTTCAGAGTAGAAGGGCAGCCGCTTCCGGTCTGTCCACGAAGGAGGAACCCACAATGCATCGACTGACGCGACTCATGCCCCTTGCCGTGTTGCTTGCCCTTGTCTCGGCCTTCGCCTGGACGCCGGCCGCGGAGGCTGTCGGCTACTGCAGCGCCAGCTACTGCGCGGGCCAGCCCGCCAGCAAGCGCTGCGGTTGCCCGCCCCATACCGACAAGCCCGGAGCTCCGGCGTTCTGCGGCAGTTGGAACCGGGTCGGTGCCTGCTGGTACGGCACCCTCGCGGCCACCTCCACGGACTCCACGGCCAAGCCCACCAACGACGCGGACTTCCTGGCGACCCTGGCCGAGACAGCCAGGTAAGAAGCCGCGGGAGGCAGGAGGGGCAATACAACTGGCGTTCGCTTTGCAATCCATCAAGGTATGAAAGCGTTGGCTTGCACCCTCCTCCTCTTTTCCTTTCTGGCCGACAACTCCCCAAATCTGTAGACACTGTCTTTTCAGCCCCAAGCGTCTCCGCGTTGCCGGATCTCTGATCTCGCGGGTCAGGCGTCGAGCTTCCTGAGCTCCTCGTCGAGATAGGCCAGCGCCTGCTCGAGAGAGGTCCGCCGGACGGCGGATCGGGTTGCCTCGATCTCGTGGAGAATCCGCCGCCGTGACAGTTCGAGGCTGGAGCGCTTCCGGTTGATCTCGCGCTGCTTGGGAGTGAGAACCTCGCTGAGTTCCGTGCGTTCGTTATCTTGCTGCGATTCGACGGACTTGCTTTCCCAGCCGCGTGCCATGCTGGAGATCCTCCAGCCTTTATTCTACCGCGGCCGCCAGCATCCGCAGGGTGCCGGCCGTGGCGTCCGCCTCGACTTCGGCGCCGATCGGCAAGGTGAACTGTCGCTCGACGTGACCGATCATGGCCCCCGACCAGGCGGGTACGCCCAGCGGCCGGATGTGATCGTCGAGCACCTCGGTGACTGTCAGCGAGCCGAATCCCTGCCCGGGCCGGCAGTCGGCGCAGGTTCCCCAGATCACGGCCCGCGCCTTCTCAAGGATCCCGGCGAGACGGAGCTGGGTGAGCATCCGATCGATCCGGTAGGGCGCCTCCTCGACGTCTTCCAGAAAGAGGATGCAGCCGTCCCAGTCCGGCAGATAGCCCGATCCCACGAGGCTCGACAGCACCGTGAGATTGCCGCCGAGCAGGCGTCCCCGCGCGGTTCCGGGACGGAGGGTCTGCACGCGGTTTTCGATCACCGTGAGGTCGTCCTCGTCGATCTCCTTCAGGTTTTCGAACGTGACCGCCTCGCCGTCCTGGAGCACCCGCTTGATGTAGCCGACGTTGAACGGGTTCCATTGCGAGGCGCCCACGGGTCCGTGAAAGGTCACCAGGCCGGTCTTCGCGTGAAGAGCGAGCAGGAGCGTGGTGATGTCGCTGTAGCCGAGCAGGATCTTCGGGTTGCGCGCGATCATCTTCCAGTCGAGCAGGGGCAGCAGGCGCGCGGAACCCCAGCCGCCGCGGACACAGTGGATGGCCCGCACCTCCGGATCCGCGAACATCGCGTTGAGATCGGCGGCGCGCTGCTCGTCGGTGCCCGCGAAGTAGCCGCGACGCGCGAGCAGGTTCGCTCCCCGTCTGGTCTTGAAACCGAGCGCGGCCAGCGACTCGGCCACGATCTCGACGTTCACGGGTTCCCACACCACGCCTGCCGGATTGATCAGTCCCACGGTGTCTCCGGGACGAAGACGGCCGGGACGGACGGTCCGAGGACTATCCAGTCGGAGCGCCAGCCGGAGCGCGGAGAGTGGACGGGGAAGGACGCCGGCGAGCGCCAGGGCGGCGACGCCGGCGAGGGCCTGACGACGGGAGGTTTCCATGACGGCGATGCTATAGCATCGGCGGCCTCTCAGAACCGGAAGCTCAGTCCCAGGTGGCCGCCATACGCGAGGTAGTCGTCGACCGTGCCGGTCCGGCCGGAAACCTGGTCTGTCACCTTCCATTCGGCGAAGTGCTGGTCCGCTCGGAGCGCGAACTCGAGCGCCAGACGCTGTCCAAGACGCCAGCGGGCTCCGGCGAGGAGCTGCGCGACGATCTCGGTGTCCACTTCGGTCGTGACGTTGAACCGGCCGCCGTTCGCGAGCGGTCCGCTGGCGTCGGGCACGTCGATCGAGGCGAACCCCAGGCCGGCGCCCAGGAACCATTCGGTGCGCGCATCGGGCTGGCCGAAGGTACGCTCGAGCCAGGCGCTGAAGGTCGTCGACTCGGCCAGGGAATCGATGGCATCCACGTCCGGACTCTGTGAAAGGCCGACGATCCGTGCCGGCTCTTCGAAGTCGTATTCGGCCTGATCGACGGCGAAGCCCAGCCGCCAGCGATCGCCCAGGCGGTAGTGGCCGAAGAGGCCGAACCCGGGAATGTCGTTGGCCGGCTCGCCATCCGCGAGCATCAGCACGCCACGCACGCCGAGATCGAAATGCCCGTCCTGGGCGCGGGCAGCCATGGGAACGAGAGCGAGAGCAGACAGAGCAAGAGCTAGACTCGTTTTCATACGGTCTCCTTTCTGGAGCGTTGCAAGGGAAGGAGCAGAGGAACGACTCAGGTGCTGTTTTCGACGGGTCCCTTCAAATGAAAGGCAAGCTGCTGATCCGGGCCGAGGTGCGCGGTCAGCTCGAATCCCAAAAGGGTTGCGAAGGAGCGCGCGAGAGGCAGCCCGAGACCGGCGTGCCCACCGTTGCTGCGGGCCGCGTCCTTGCGCCAGAAGCGATCAAAAAGAAAGGGGACATCGGCGGCAGCGAGCTGCGGAGCGGGGTTGGAGACCGTGATCTCCAGTGAGCCGTTGTCCGCTCGGGCGGTGCAGAGGATGGTGCTCCCGTCTGGACTGTAGGCCACGGCGTTGGAAAAGAGATTGGTCACGACCACGCGCAGCTTTTCCGGATCGGACACGATGGAGGTTGCGGGCGCGGTGAGCGCGAACCGCAGCGAGCGCGATTCCGCTTCCGTGGCCAGGCCGGACCAGGTATCCGCAAGCAGATCCCGGAGATGGATCTCGCTGCGCTCGATCTGCTCGATTCCGCCTTCGCAGCGGGTGAGGGACAGCAGGGTGGCGACCGTGCGCTCCATCTGCTGGGCGATCGATCGCGCGTCTTCGAAGAAGCCTTGTACGGACTCGCGGTCGTCGGGCCACCGCGCTCCAACATCGGCCAGGCTGCGCAGCTCCGCGACGGGTGTGCGCAGCTCGTGAGCGACGTCGCTGGAGAAGCGGCGCTCGCGCTCGAAGGCGGCCTTGAGCCGGAGGATCAGCGCGTTGAGCTGCTCGACAACGGGTAGAAGCTCGCGCACGGGCGGATGGATCACGACCTGGCTGTCCAGCCGTTCGGCGTCCAGCGCCTGGACCTGTCCCCGGATCTCGTCGAGCGGCGCCAGGCCGCGCCGCACCGAGAGGTGAACCAGCGAGGCGATCCCGGCCAGCAGCAGCGCCGCGGTTGCGATCGCACCGATGTAAAACGATCGAATCAGCTCGTCGAGCCGCTCGCGTCCGCGCGCCACCGACAGGACCGCCGAGCGGAGCTGGCCGGGAGGCGCGGCCGGATCGAGGGCCGCTTCGATCTCGACGTCTTCGTCATCCTCGGATTGCGGCACGAAGGCGACTTCGACTATGCGTCCCGGGCGGCCGTCGGGCAGCCGCAGGTCGTGAAAGCGCGGGACGCGCGAGAGCTCCCGGGAGTGCGGAAGGTCGCGGCTTCCGAGCGAGCCCGACCGTTCGATCACGGTATCGCCGGCATCGTCGGCGAACCGGAGCTGAAAGTACTCGGGACGCTCGCGGGCCGTGAACTCGGGCATGAACTCGTCCGCGAAGTTGATTTCCACCTCGCCGCGGCGCTGCTCGGTCAGGGTGACCAGGGCGCGCGCCTTGGTGAGCAGCGAGTCGTCGAACTCGTCGCGCAGCCGCCGCGCCACGACTGCGCTCGCGCCCAGTCCGACGGCCAGGATCAGCAGGCCGGAGCCCACGAGCAGGGAAACGATCAGATGGCGGCGGATGGAACGCATGGCTACCCGGCCTGCTCGGCGGCTACTTGGCGGCTACTTGGCGGCATCGATCAGGTATCCGCAGCCGCGGCGGGTGACGATCACCGGCCGCGATCCATCCGGCTGGACCTTCTTGCGCAGAGAGCAGACGAGCACTTCGACGACGTTGCTCGACACCTCGGCCGCGCTGTCGTAGAGGTGGTCCAGGATCTGCTCGCGCGACACGACGCGTCCGCGTCGCAGGGCGAGCAGTTGCAGCAGCGAGTACTCGGCCGGTGTGAGCGGCAGCGTCTTGCCGCTGTGCGAGGCCTGCTGGCGGGCCGTGTCGATCTCCAGATCGCCCACGTGGAGGACCGGGTCCTTGCTCTCGTAGCGGCGCCGGATCAAGGCGCGGACCCGCGCGCACAGCTCGTCGAAGGCAAACGGCTTGACAAGGTAGTCGTCGGCTCCCAACTCAAGGCCGCGGATGCGGTCCGCCACCTGGTCCTTGGCCGAGAGGATGAGGATGTGGGTGTTCCTGCCCTGGCGCCGCAGGGTTTTGAGGACGGTCAGGCCGTCCACCTCCGGCAGCATCAGGTCCAGGACGATCACGTCGTAGTCGTTGACCTCGGCGTAGGCGAGCCCCTCGCGGCCGTCGCCGCTCAGGTCGACGGCGAAG
>JANOCF010001118.1:0-3029 GCA_031412055.1 Holophagales bacterium
GGTCCACGCGCCGGAGGACTTCGAGGCCGCGTTGCGGCGGCTTTCTGCCGAGGGCCGAAGCCCGGCGCTGGCCGTTCACCTGGCTCTGGGCGACGCGACCGACGAGATCGATGCGATCGCCCGAGTGCTGGACAGCCCTGAGTCTCCCCGGCGGGCGGCGCTGATCGTCAGCCGCACTGAGGACGTGTCCGGAGAGGACGTGCTGATCCCCGCGCGGGTCCTCGCCTCGGTCCCCTTCGTCGGAGAGGGCCGGCGCCGGATCGACGTCTCCCCGGTCCGGCCGGGCAGCGCGCAGGAGGAGCGGCTGCTGGATCTGCTCGCGGCGGATCTGCTGGCCGTGGACCCCGCGCCGGTGGTCGCCTATCGCGGCACGCGCCGCTGGGTGCCGGGCTTCGAGCCCCTGTCGCTGCCCGAGGGATCGGGTCCGCGGGAGGGCATCTACCTGCTCGGCGGCACTCCGACCGAGCCGTCCCTGGAACTGGCCAGCCTGCTGGCCGAAGCGGGCTGCCGGGTCGTGGAAGCCGCTCTGGCGGAGCCGGAAGATCTGGCGGCCCTCCGCGGCGCCATCTATGAGCTGGCCGATGGCAGCGTGGACGCCGAGGTGGCGGCGCTGCGGGGCCTGGCCGAGTTGACCGAGGGCCGGCCTCTGGACCTGGTGGCGGTGGTGTCCGGCGCCAGGTCGACGGATGCGGCGGCCCGGTTCGCCGACGCCCTGGCGCACGAGCAGAACCGGACCGGCCGCACCCCCTGGCTGCGCCTGGGCTGGCAGCGTGGCGAGCCGCTGCGGGCGGAGGACCGGGAGCTGCTGCGCCGGCTGTGGGCGCCGGGCTTCCCCTCCCACGTAGTCGTCGCTGCCCACGACCCGGAGGCGCTGGTCCTGGCAGCCCCGGCGGCCCGCCACGAGCGGCCGGAGCTGCAGAGCGCGTACGCCGCCCCCCGCACCGAGCTGGAGCGCCGGGTGGCCGGGATCTGGCGGGACCTGCTGGGCATCGAGCGCGTCGGCATCCACGACGACTTCTTCGAGCTTGGCGGCAACTCCCTGCTCGCCACCCAGGCGCTCTCCCGCGTCCGTGACCTGCTGCGCATCGAGATGCCCCTGCGCGACCTGTTCGAGGCGCCCACCGTGGCCGAGCTGGCCGCCCGCCTGGAGGCGAGTGAGGAGGCGAAGCGGCAGACCCTGCCGACCCTCGCCCGCCGGCCCGGCTCCCGGCCCACGGAGCTGCCGCTCTCGGCGATCCAGCGGCGCCTGTGGATTCTGGACAGTCTGGAGCCGGGCAACCCGGCGTACAACATGCTCACGGCCCTGCGCGTCTGGGGCGACCTCGACCCGGCCGCGCTGGCGGGGAGCTTCCGCGAGATCGTCCGGCGGCACGACGCGCTGCGGGCGAGGTTCGAGCTGCTCGGGGAGCAGCCGATCCAGAGGATCGAGCCCAGGGTCCGGCTCGACCTCCCCCTGGTCGACCTCGGCGCTCTGCCCGCCGGCCGGCGGGACGAGGAGGGGCGCCGTCTGGCCCTGGAGGAGCGCCGGTTCCCATTCGACCTGTCGCGGGGACCGCTGGTGCGCACGGTCCTGGTCCGGCTCGGAGCGGGCGAGCACCTGCTCCTGCCGACGTTCCATCACATCGTCTTCGACGGCTGGTCCCAGGGCGTGCTGATCGCCGAGCTGGCGCCCCTGTACGCCGCTGCCGTGTCGGGAAACCCCTCTCCGCTCGCGGAGCTGCCGCTGCAGCACGCCGACTACGCGCTGTGGCAGCAGGAGTGGCTCGAAGCCGGCGGCCGCGAGGCCGAGCTGGCGTACTGGCGTGAACAGCTCGCGGGAGCGCCGCCCTTCCTGGAGCTTCCCACGGACCGGCCGCGTCCGCTGGCGCAGAGCTTCCGGGGCTCCAGCCTCTCCTTCGCCATCCCGGAGACCGGCGGCAGCGCTGGAGACATTGCCGCCCTCGGCCGCAGCCAGGGGGCGACCCTGTTCATGACGCTGCTCGCGGCCTTCGACGTCCTCCTCTCCCGGTACACCGGCATGGAAGACGTGATCGTGGGCACGCCCGTGGCGAACCGCGAGCGCACGGAGATGGAAGGGCTGATCGGCTGCTTCCTCAACACTCTGGCCTTGCGCGGAGACCTGTCGGGACGGCCCACCTTCCTCGATCTCCTGGCGCGGGTCCGCGAGACCACGCTGGAGGCGTTCGCCCACCAGAATCTGCCGTTCGAGGAATTGGTCGAGGAGCTGCAGCCGGAGAGGAGCCTCGGCCAGAATCCGGTCTTCCAGGTGGCCCTCCTCCTGGAGACGGCCCGCGGCCTCCGCGCCGAGCTGCCGGGGCTCCGCTTCGAGACCCTGGAGCAGGACAGCGGCACCGCCAAGTTCGACCTCACCCTGGCGCTGGAGGAGCGCGACGGCGCGCTCGCCGGCGTGGCCGAGTACAAGACCGACCTGTTCGAGGCCGCCACGATCCGGCGCCTCGCCGGGCACTTCGGGTCGATCCTCCAGGCTTCGCTGGACGACCCGCACCGCAGTGTCGGGGACCTGCCGCTGCTGACCGCGGCCGAGCAGCACCAGGCGGCGGTCGAGTGGAGCGGCGCTCCGCCGCTATCTCGGTCGGCGTCGGAGGCGACCGTCCCGGCGCGCTTCCTGGAGCAGGCGCTCCGCACTCCCGAGGCGATCGCGGTGCGGCACGGGGACTCGTCCCTGACCTACGGCGAGCTGACCGGGCGGGTGGAGAGCCTGGCGCGGTATCTGCGGCATCTCGGCGTCCGCCCCGGCGATCCGGTGGGGCTCTCCGTGGAGCGCTCACCGGAGCTGGTGGCCGGCGTGCTGGGCATCCTGCGCTCGGGCGGCGCCTACCTGCCTCTCGATCCAGGCTACCCGGATGCCCGGCTGGAGCTGCTCCTGGGCGATGCCCTGGAGGGCAGACCGGGAGCCGTGCTGCTGACCGAGAATCAGCTGGCCGGGCGCCTCTCCGGGCTCGCCCCCGCGGGTACCCGGTTGGTCTGCCTGGACGCGGACCGGCCTGCGATCGAAAGCGCGGACGCAG
>JANOCF010001119.1:0-2528 GCA_031412055.1 Holophagales bacterium
GATCCTCGGCCCGCTCGCCGGCGCCGAGCTGTTCCTGTCGTTCGGGCTCGTGCCGACCCTGCTCCTCGACGCGGCCTCGTTCCTGCTCAGTGGGCTCCTGGTGGCCGGCCTGAGACTGCGCAAGGTCGCAGGCAGCGAAGAGGCGGAAGCAGGGGCTGCGCTCGCCGACCTGCGGGCGGGCTGGCGCTACGTCTCCGGCCACGCCCTGGTGCGTCCCCTCGTGCTCCTGTTCTTCGCGAGCCTCCTCTGCGTCGGCCTCTGGCTGCCGCTCGCGCCCTTCTTCATCCGCGAGTTCCTGGGCGGCTCCGAGCGCGTGCTTTCGATCCAGCTCGCGGCCTTCGGCGCCGGCGGCGCCCTCGGCGGCATCCTCGCGCCCAACCTGGTGGCGCGGATGGGACAGGGAGGCACCCTGATCGCGGCGCTGCTCGCCGAGGCGTCGCTGATGACCCTCTACTCGGCCGTGCCGCGGGTTGCCGTCTCGGTCGCCATCATCTTCGTCTGGGGGATCGTCGTGGCCGCGGCCGCGGTCCCGTTCTACTCGATCCTCCAGACCCTGGTCGACGAGCGCTTCCTCGGGCGCGTCTTCTCCCTGCTCAAGCAGACCGAGAGCGTGGCCATCGCCCTGGCCATGGGGCTCGCGGTGGGGCTGCGCGGCCTGCTCAGCAGCCACGCCGCCCTCACCCTCGCCGGCTGCGTCTACCTTGCCATCGTCGCCGCGGTCTCCACCGCGCCGGGCGGCCGGGCCTTGAGGGCGATCCGGTGAGGCTCCTGGCGCTGCTGCTCGTCTTTCTGGCCGGCTGTCTGGCCGGCTGCGGGCCGGCCGAGGAGACGCCTTTCACGCTGCGGCGGCTGGCGGTCGACCCGGCCGGCGGGGGAGACGCCTCGATCTCGCCGGACGGGCAGCGCTTCGTCATCACCTCCAAGCGCGGCGGCAACTGGGACCTCTGGGCCTTCGAGCTGGCCACCGCCCGCTGGTCGCGGCTGACCGAGGATCCGGCCGACGACTTCGAGGGCAAGTGGTCGCCGGACGGCCGAAGCCTGGTCTTCACCTCGACGCGGACCGGCAACAAGGACGTCTGGCTGCTCTCCCTCGACAACGGCAGCCTGCGTCCGCTCACCGCGAGCCCCGAGGAGGAGGAGTACCCGGCCTGGTCGCCCGACGGCCGGTGGATCTTCTACTCGGGAGGCCCCTGGGGCACGCGCGACTTCTACGTCGTCCCCGCCGCGGGCGGGGAGCCGCGCAGGCTGACCCCGAAGCCCGGCTGGGCCGGCGCCTGCACCTTCGCGGCCGCGGGGGACTCGCTCGTCTGCCATCGCTACGACACGGGCTCGGGAGACCTCCAGCGCCTGAGCCTGGACGGCGCCGCCGAGCCGCTGTCCACCGGGAGCGACTGGGACTACAAGCCCGCCGAGTCGCCGGACGGCAAGTGGGTCGCCTTCTCGCGCAGCCGCGAGGGGCCGTCCGGCGTCTGGGTGATGCCCGCGAAGGGCGGCGAGGCGCGCCCCCTGACCGCGTCCGCCTACGAGGACCGCTGGCCCACCTGGAACGCCAGCGGCGACCGGATCTTCTTCCACCGCGTGGTCGACCGCGGAACCGCCGTCAAGGCGCTGGACCGGAAGACCGGCGCGGTACGCACCCTGGTCGGCCCCGGAGAGCGCCCGCTCCAGGCGTCGCTCGATCCCGAGGGACGGCGGCTCGTCTACTGCGCCGAGACCGGAGGAGGCCGGGTGTTGCGGCTGCTCGACCTGGAGACCCGCGGCCGGCGCACCCTGGACACCGGCCCGGGCGAGGCCTGCTTCCCGCGCTTCTCGCCTGACGGCACCCGCATCGCCTTCGCGGCGAGGCGCCAGGACCGCTGGGAGGTCGCCGTGATCGGCGCGGACGGTGCCGGCGAATCGGGCCTGGCCGACCTCAGCGCCGGCCAGGAGGGTCTGCGCGGGCTCGACGGTCCCCTCGACTGGACGCCGGACGGCCGGCGCATCCTCTTCCAGTCCGACACCCGCGCCTTCGAGGCCAACCTCTTCACCGTGGACGTGGCCACGCGCCGGCTCACCCGCCTAACCGACGACGCCTGGTTCGACGAGCCCCCCTCGTGGACGCCGGACGGCCGGAGCGTGCTCTTCATGTCCACCCGCGGCGGCGACTGGACCTGGGGACTCTTCCGCCTGACCCCGGGCGAGAAGCAGCCGGAGGAGAAGATCCAGGTCTTCGCCGGGCCGGACTACACAGAGAAGAACTTTCCCCGCATGGGGCCGGACGGCTCGATCGTCTGGAGCTCCTACGACGACGAGGGGATCGAGCGGCTGGTCGAGCGGTCGCCCAGCGGAAAAGTGCGGGCGCTCGCCCCGGACGCGGGAGCCCGCTGGCCGTCCTACGCGTCCGCCGGCCGCGAGGTGGTCTTCACCACCGTCGCGCGGCACGTGGAGTACTGGCTGGCCGAGAACCCGTTCGGACCGGGCTCGCCCCTGCGCGAGCCCGTGGTGCAGCCTGGGGGCGTGGTGCTGGGGGCCCTCACCCCCGGCCCCTC
>JANOCF010001120.1:0-4938 GCA_031412055.1 Holophagales bacterium
ACGCAGGGTGGGACCACGCTCAACGACTTCGCGGACGGGGAGGGCAACAGCGGCTACTTCCAGGTCTCGCTCGGGGTCTACGGCCGGGAAGGGGAGCCGTGCGCGGTCTGCGGCACCCCGATCCGGCGGATCGTGCAGGCGGGAAGAAGCACGTTCTACTGTCACCGCTGTCAGCGATGACCCCCTGCGGTTAGAATCCCCCCGATGCGCAGCACCCTCACGAACCTCGGCGCCGAGCCGGGTTGACCCTGGATGGACCCTGGAGCCTTATGACGATCCTCGAGACCGCCCCTCTGCCGCAGCCGCTGCTGATGAAACCGGATCACAAGTCTTTCGTGCTTGGCGTGGCCGGAGGCACCGGCTCGGGCAAGACCACGGTCGTCCGCGCCATCCTCGACGCCGCCGGCGAGGACCGCATCGCTTTCATCGAGCAGGACAGCTACTACAAGGACGTCAGTTGGACCAGCGAGGCCGAGCTGCTCCACCACAACTTCGACCACCCCGCGGCCCTGGACAACGACCTTCTGATCTCGCATATCGCGGCGCTCAAGGCGGGTCATCCCGTGGAAGTTCCGATCTACGACTTCGTCCGGCACCGGCGCACCAACCGCACCCGCCGCGTGGAGCCGAAGCCGGTCGTCCTCCTGGAAGGCATCCTGATCTTCTGCGAGCCCCCGTTGCGCGACCTGCTGGACTTCAAGATCTACGTGGACACGGACGCCGACATCCGGCTCATCCGCCGGCTCGGCCGGGACATGTCGGAGCGCGGGCGCACGGTCCAGGACGTGCTGCGGCAGTACCTGGAGAGCGTCCGGCCGATGCATCTCGAGTTCGTCGAGCCTTCCAAGCGCTGGGCGGACATCATCATCCCCGAGGGAGGCGAGAACAAGGTCGCCCTGGAGATGGTGGTGGCGCGCGTCGAGCAGCTCCTGACGGGGGGCTGACCCTCATGCCTTCCACCCCCTCCTACATTTTGCGCGTCGTGGCGCGCTTCGAGGCGGCTCATCACCTGACGTCCTACAAGGGCGTGCCCGAGCCCAATCACGGCCACTCCTGGCGGGTGGAGGCGGTGCTCGCCGCGCCGGAGCTGGATGGCGAGGGGATGGCCTTCGACTTCGTGGAGATCAAGACCGCCCTGGTGGAGCTGGTCGCGCGGTTCGATCACGGAGACATCAACACCGTGCCACCCTTCGACCGGGTGAGCCCCACCACGGAGCGCGTCGCCGCCTGGTTTTACGACCGGCTATCGGAGCGGCTGCCGGCTGCTCCCCTGGCCGAGATCACGGTCTGGGAGGGACCGGACTGCTCGGCGACGTACCGGCCGTGATATTTTTCCGTCAACCATGAAGAAGACTCTGCTCAATCGTCTCCTCGTGCTTCTCGTGCTTCCGCTGGCATTCTCCGGTTGCGGCGGCGATGACGCGGCTCCGGTCGCCGAAGTCTCGGTGACGCCGAACAGCGTGAGCCTGCCGTTTCCGGAGCTGCACACGGTTCGCCTGACGTGGCAGCCGTCCGCGCCGCTGGACGGGTTCACCGGCACGCCCACGGTGTTCGTCCACCTGCTCGACGAGCGCGACGAGGTCGTGCGTACGTTCGACCACGCGTTCCCGGGCCGCTGGCGCGAGGGGGTTCCGACCACCTACGAGATCGACCTCTACCAGTCGACCCTGGCGCCGGCGCTTCCGAAGGGGCGCTATCGCCTGACGCTCGGCCTGGCCGGCGAGGGCAAGCAGCGCTGGCCCTTGGGAGGGCTGGGCGAGTCGATCGCCCGTCGCGAGTACCTCGCGGCGAAAGTGGAGGTACCGCCGCCGCCCGCCAACAAGAAGAGCGGACCGCGGTTCACCTTCTCCGAGCAGTGGATGCCGGCCGAACCCGGCGGCGACCGCCAGGTTCTGGCCCGGCGCTGGCTGACCGAGACGGGCGGCCTGCGCGTGGCGGGGCTGCGCCAGCCCGGCTCCGTCTGGCTGGTCCTGCGGATCCCGGAATCGGGCGCGGCGGGAGCCGTCAACGTCCAGGGAGGCGGGCTGCCGTCGGTGAAGCTCGAGGGGAGCTGCGGAGGCTACGAGGCGAGCATCTCCGGCCCGGGTATCCACGAGGTGGAGATGCCGGTTGCCGATCCGCCCAAGAACGGCCAGTGCCGGATCACGCTGCGGCCTAACTTCACCTTTGGCTCGCCGGGACGATCGGTCGCCCTGGAGAACGTCGCCTGGGCACCTTCGAGGCTCCGGACGCGGGCGCCTGTCGCGCCGGCAAGACCGTGAAGCAGGGCACCGGCCTCATCCTTCTGCGGGAGCAGGAGCTCTATCTGGAGCGTCTCCTGCCGCCCCGCGACGCGCTGCTCCGGGAGATGGAGGAGCGGGCGGAGCGCGAGGACATTCCCATCTCCGACCCCGAGGTCGGACGGCTGCTGAGCGTCCTCGCCAGGTCCACGGGAGCCCGCCTCATCGTCGAGATCGGCACCGCCATCGGGTACGGCGCCCTCTGCATGGCCCGAGGGGCGCCGGAAGCGCGGGTGATCTCGATCGATACGGACCCGCAGCGGCTGGCGGAAGCCCGGGGCTACCTGGAGCGGGGCGGAGTCGCGGACCGGGTGGAGCTGATCGAGGGCGCGGCCCTGGATGTCCTCCCCCGGCTCAGGGGGCCTTTTGATCTGGTCTACGTGGACGCCGTCAAGACGGAGTACCGGCGCTATCTGGATGCTCTGCTGCCGAACGTGCGGGTGGGCGGCACGATGGCCTTCGACAACCTCCTCTGGAGCGGGCACGTGGCAAACCCTCCGGACGAGGACGATGAGGACGCCGAGGACGACAAGAACGCGGACGCGCTCCGTGCCTTCAACGGCTATCTCATGATGCACCCGCAGCTCCAGGCCGTGGTGCTCCCCTTGGGCGACGGCCTGGGCTTGGCTACCAAGATCAAGCCGACGGTGATGGAGATGGGCGGGCCGTGGTGAGAGAGAGAAGGACCAAAATGACTTAAAGGACCAAAGGGACAAACGACAGCGATTTCGTCCTTTGGGTCCTTTATGTCCTTTACGTCCTTTCCTCCTACCTCCCCAACTGAGCCCGCACCAGCTCCAGCCGCTGTTTCAGCTCAAAGGCGTTCGATGGCCGGCGATGCCGGTTGCGGTGGAGCGCTCCGCGGAAGAAATCTCCCAGAGTCTCGTCGTACTCGGGCCGGAGCTGCAGCATGTCCGGGACCCTCCCCATGCGGATGCGCGCGGCGGTCTGGCGCGGGTCGGCGCTGCTGAAGACCTTGCGGCCCAGCAGGCACTCGTAGAGCACGATGGCCAGGCTCCAGAGATCGAACTGGGCATCGGGCGGCCGGCCGTCCAGGGCCTCGGGGGAGAGGTAGGAGAGCGTCCCCACCAGCGGCTTCGAGAGCGGCGTGATGCCGTCGATGTGCGTCCAGAGCGAGCTTGAAGGCACGAGCGAAGGGTCTTCGGCCAGGCGCTCGGCCTCGCCCTCCTCTCTCTCCCTCCTCAGGTCGTACATCAGGCGGGCGATGCCGAAGTCCATCAGCTTGGGCGTGCCGTCCCGGGTGTAGCCGATGTTGCTGGGCTTGATGTCGCGGTGGAGGATGTCCGCGGCGTGGAGCTGGCCCAGGGCCTCGCACATGGCGATTCCCAGCTCGACGGTGTCGAGGGGGGAGAGCCGACCCTTGTCCTGGAGGCGGTTGGCGAGAGTCCCCCCTTCCAGGAGCTCCAGGACCAGCATGGGCGTGCCCTGCCAGGTCTCCATGCCGTAGACGGGGGCGAGATAGTGGTGCGAGACCGCGGCCGCGGTCCGCGCCTCGCGCCGCAGCCGCAGGGCGTCCTCGGGCGAGACGCGGCGCTGGGTCTTGACCGCGACCGCGCGGCCGAGCGTCAGGTCCGACCCCTTGTAGACCACGCCCATGCCGCCGATGCCGATCCTCCTCTCGAAGCGGAACTTGCCCGGGAGGATGTAGGGGACGCGGGAGGGCTCCAGCCGCTTGCTGCAGGCGCCGCAAAACACCGTGTAGGACGGGTAGAGCATGCCGCACTTGGAGCACTCCTTGGCCAGGTCTGTCGCGGTGATCGCGGCGAGCGGCTCGGCCACGGTGTCCTCGTCGTCCTCCAGGATGGGGGAGTGGCCCTGGGGCAAACGCGGTGTCGACGAGCGGGAATGCTCGATCCGGCTCTGCGCCAGCTCCAGGACCCAGGCGGCGCTGTTGGCGATGGCGCGCAGGAGCTGGTTGTCCTCCTTGAGGAAGGGGAGCCCGCTGAGCTTCCCGCCCAGGCCGAGGATGCCGAGCAGGGAGCCGTCCCGGGCCAGGATGGGCACGATCAGCTTGAAGCCGCTGTCCACGAGCCAGTGGCGCTCCCGGTCGGGCACCTTGAGCAGGGGCGAGCGGGGGTTTTCCAGGTCGATGGCCAGGGGCTCGCTCGCGTCCGCGATCAGCAGGGCGAGGGGAGAGGTGGCGTCCAGGCGCCGGCTCCGGTGCCGGGGGTCGCTCAGGATGCCCGAGCGCGGGTCCAGTACCAGGAGGGCGACACCCTCCAGGTGGAGGGCCAGGTCGATCTCCCGGGCGATCAGCGTGGAGAGTCCGACGCAGTCGGAGACGGCCCGGATGCGCTCCACCAGCGACGTGAGGATGCGCTGCGCGTTGTACTGCTCCCGGAAGAAGCGCCGGTCGATCGCCTCCAGCACGGGCTTGCGGTAGAAGAGGGCGGCGACGCCCACGAAGACGACGGAGAGCAGCAGGGGAATCCGGTAGCCGGAGACGATCTCCTGCAACGGCTTGGCCTTGTGCAGATAGCCGTACACGAGCAGAGCGACGAGCGGTGCGGCGGTCAGCGCCATGGCCGAGTAGCGGGCGAGGGCGTACTGCGCGGCGCGGCGGGCCAGCAGGCGGACGTCCAGGACCTGGTGGACCAGCACGGCGTAGGGCGTGGAGAAGGGCAGCACCAGGGTGAAG
>JANOCF010001121.1:0-2691 GCA_031412055.1 Holophagales bacterium
CGAAGATGCGGGTCACGAAGTTCTCCCTCAGGGGAGGATCGTGGAGTCTTCCCTCTTCCTCCACCGGCAGGTCGGGGAAGCGGCGCATCAGGGCGTCCGCGAACAGGCCCCGGCTTTCCTTGTTCGGGGCGCCTCCCGCCGCCGGGTAGAGCTTGACCCGCTCCATGCCGCAGCTCGGGGAGTCCTTCTTGAGGATGTAGCCGCCCAGCCCTTCGCCGGCCAGCTCTTCGACCCGCCGCGCGGAGTAGGCGCGCATGGCGTCGGTATGGTCGGCGCCGGTTTCGGGGGTGATCATCCGCACGTCGGGGACACTTTCACCGATGCGGACCAGGCGCATGGCCGGACGCGGCGTGCCCAGGCCGATCTCCACCTCCGGGCAGACCGGCACCCACTCCACGTACCGGCCCAGCAGGTCGGTCAGGAAGGGATCCCGCTTGTGGCCGCCGTTGTAGCGGACCTCTTCTCCCAGGAGGCAGGAGGAGACGCCGATCCGGATGCGCCAGGGTTCCTCTTCGCTCATCGCGGGATAGTCTAACCTCCTCAGAGGAATACCGTTGGCCCGGGCGGCGCTTACATCCGGGGGGAGACGCGCGCATGTCCGATATGTCCGACGATATGTCCGAAAAGCCGCCCAGCGACCGCCTGCAACAGATCCTCAAGCTGCTCAACGACGAGGTCCGGGAGCGGCTGGAGCGCCATCCGCTCGGCCACCTGGTTGCCGGCCGGGGCGAGCGCGTGGACGTGCGCCTTGCCGTGCCCACGGCCCTGCGCGAGGGGACTTTGGAGCGGGCGGCGCAGGCGGCCGAGGAGTCGGTGCAGAGCGCCGTCCAGTCGCTGGTGGCCCACGGCGCCCGCTTCCAGCCCGGGCGGGTCTTCTGCCTGCGCTGCCAGAACGCGGCCTGCGAGCACTCCGTCCCCACCGGCAGCCGGCAGGTGTTCGTGGGCTACGCCGGCACCGGGGTTCCCCGCTTCGCGGACCTCGGCCAGTGGCTCCTGCAGCGCCGCGATCCGCGGGTGGACCTCCTCTACCGCGGATCGCCCCAGCTCGTGGCCACGGTGTCGCCCGGGACCGAGCTGGCCGGCGAGCTGCTGCCCGCGTTTCAGCAGCAGGAGTCGGGCTACCGCCTGCACGGCCAGGTGGCGGCGGGCTGGTATCCGGTCCCCGCCGGCCAGAACGGTCACCGGGAGCCGGTAGCGGTCACATTCCAGGTGCTCTCGTCGCGGTCCCGGGGCGGGAAGCGGCGGTTCGGGCTCAACGTGATCGGCGTCGGTCCCGGCGGCGAGCCGCTGGAGCACATCTGGGACCGGGTCGGAGAGATCCCCTGGGGCGATCCGGTGCGCTGGGCGCAGTCGGTGCTCTCCGGCATCGAGCACCAGCTCGAGCGCTCTCCGCGCACGCCGCCGAATGTGGTGGACCAGCGGATCGAGGGGCTGGTCGAAGCCCTGGCCCGCCGCCTGGAGAAGGGGTGGCGCGGCAAGGAGCGGCGCACGCAGCACGCCCAGGTCCGCCATCGCGAGGGCGACCGTCCGACCCGCATGGCTCTCGCCGACCTGGCCCGCGCCACGCCCGAGAACCTGCTCTTCGATCCCCGGAGCGACACCCTGGTGGTGGTCGGCGAACGGGGCCGCGCCCACGTCTTCAGCCGCGGGGGCAAGCTGGTGACGTCGATCCGCTACACCCCGGCCGCGATCGAGAAGCGGCGGCAGAACGGGATGTGGCGCCTGGCGGCCAGGGCTGAGGTGGAAGGGGTCCGTCAGCGGTTGACCGCGGAAGGCGACGGTAGTGGGTAGAGTAGGGGGTAGGGATTGATCGCCTCGCCCGACATCGGATAGATCCCGTAGTGCAGGTGGGGCGGCGTCCCGGCCGCGTTGCCGGAGTCGCCCACGTAGCCGATCACCTGCCCCGCCTCCACCCAGTCCCCCACGTCCGGCAGGTCCCACTCCTCCAGGTGCGCGTAGTAGTGGTGGTAGCCGCCCGGCCCGGTCACGTTGATGACCCGGCCGCCGAGACGGTTCCAGCCGCGCCGCGCCACGAAGCCGTGGGTAGCCGAGAGCACCGGGGTGTTGCGCGGAGCGAAGATGTCGATCCCCTGGTGCGTCCGCCCCTCGCTACGGGCCGCGCCCCAGGTATCCACGAGATTCTCGGGCGGCACCCCTTCGACCGGCACCGGCAGGACGGCCGGCATCGGCTCCCGCAGCAGGCGGACATAGCGGAGGGCGTTCTCCAAGTAGGGCCGGAAATACCAGGCAAGCGCCGCCAGGATCGCCAGGAAGACCAGCCAGCCGAAAAACCGTCTCACTCGGCCACCATGGCTGCAGGCTATCCCAACGAGGCGCATTCGCGTTGGGGAGACGCTCCCCAACGTGTACCGGAGGCGCAACGCGCGGGGAGCGGGTCATTTTCTGAGAAATGGGGGCGTCCCCTCACGTTGCGCCTCGCCACCACGGGAAATGGGGCCGTCCCCTGGCGTTGCGCCTCGCCACCACAGGAAATGAGGCCATCCCCTGCGGCTGGGCGGGATATCCTCACGTTCCATGAAGCCCCTCGTCATGACCGTCCTCCTCCTGGTCTTCCTCCTCCTGACTGGCGCCGTCCCGCTCGACCGGGTCGAGGTGAGCTTACGCGCGGTCGGCTCCGGCCCGAAGGAGGGCATCGGCCGCGGCGAGATCGAGGCTCCTGCCGACCGGGTC
>JANOCF010001122.1:0-2162 GCA_031412055.1 Holophagales bacterium
ATCCTCAGGCCTTAGGTTGGTTTGCTGGGTCTGGCCGCCCACACCCACAAGCCCATGTTCCTCCTCACGCCTGCCGATGGCGCCATCGGGGCACACAGCGAGGCGGTGAAGGACTCCTACCGCGACTTCAAGGAGTTCGCCCTCCGGATCGCCAGCGCCTGCGACATCTCGATTCCCTAACGTCCGCTCAGGACGGCGAAACCCACCTTCATGCCCGCCCGTAGGGTGGGCATGAAGCGGGCCCTTCTCGTAATCGCCGTCATTCTCGTCGCCGCTCTCGCCGTCTTCGCCTTCACCCGCCCCAAGCCGCCGGACACCCGGCTGAGCGGCGCGTACCGCCTCGAAGACGGCCGCATCCTCGGCATCAGCCCCACCGACGAAGAGGTCTTGCGGATTCGCGACTTCTCCACCGGCGAGGTCCATGGGCTCTACCCGCTTGGAGACGACCGCTTTACCGTCCGCCCCGGGTGGGCCCCGAAGGAGGCGCCGGAGAGCGGAACCGCTCGGATCGAAGGCCGGTCCCTGATCTGGACCCAGGGATCGCAGGAGACCCGGGCGGAGCGCCTTCTCCTTCCCGAAAAGACCGCCCGGTTTCCCAGCGGCGGTACCGGTGGAGATGAGGACGTCGAGCTCTACGGCCGGCTCGTCCTGCCCTCCGGCAAGGGACCCCATCCCGCGGTCGTCGTGGTCCACGGCTCCGAGAAAAATGCGGCCACGATCTTCTACAACGACCCCTGGCTGCTGGCCCCGCGCGGCGTCGCCGTCCTGGTCTTCGACAAGCGCGGCACCGGCAGCTCCGGGGGGAAGTTCGGCATGGACTTCACCCAGCTCGCCGGCGATGTCGTCGCCGCCGTAGAGTGGCTGAAGCAGCAGCCGGAGATCGATCCACAGCGGATCGGCCTGACCGGCTACAGCCAGGGCGGCTGGATCTCCCCCCTGGCCGCATCGAAGTCGGACGCAATCAAGTTCGTCCTCGTCGGCTACGGGATGGTCGACTCTCCGGCTGACGAGGAGCGGAACGAGACCATCTACGCCCTTCGCAAGCGCGGTTTCGGCGAGGCGGACATCGCCGAAGCCGAGGAGCTGACCTCAGCCGCAAACGAGATCATGAGGAGCCGCTTCGAGAGCGGCTGGGAGCGTGCCGGCGAGCTGAAGCAGCGCTTCAAGGACGAGGCCTGGGTTGCGGTGCTGGACGACGGCACCGCCGGGTCGATCATGCGCTACCCCGGCTGGGCGATGCGCCGGGTCGCCCCGTGGATGATGCCCAAGGGGCTGGACCGGCACTGGTTCTACGACTCACGCGCCGTCCTCGAAACGCTCGACATCCCCATGCTCTGGCTGATCGGCGGAGACGACATCGAGGCCCCGAACGAGACCACCATCGCGACGCTGCAGCAGCTCCGGGCCCAGGGCAAGCCGTTTGAAACGGTCGTCTACCCCCATGCCGACCACGGCATCCGCCTCTTCGAGGAGAAGGATGGCGAGCGGGTCTACACCGGCTACGCGCCGGGGTATCACGAGAAGAGGGTGGAGTGGATCCTGGAGCAAGTCTCCCCGGGATGCGGTGCCTGCTCCGGCGCGTAGGCCTTCCGTTCCCCATCCTCCGGAGTCTCTTGGGCTCCTTCCGGAACCTGTACCCAGCCTTCCGGCCTTCTTTTCGGCCTCGCGGAAGCCTCTCCGGTCTTGCCGGCGCTCGCTCCGCGACTTCGGGGATCCGTCCCCGGTTTTCCGGTAGCCGCTCCCGGGCTTCCGGAGTCCGCTCCGTGACTTCCGGCTCCCGCTCCGCGACCCTCGGGAATCTCTGCCGGCGGCCGGAGGCCGCTCCGGGCCTCCCAGAGGCTGTTCCGCACCTTGCGGCTGCCGCTCCGGGACTGCCGCCAGGCTCTCCGGGATTTCCGGCAACCACTCCGGGACCTCCGGAGCCCTTTCCCCATCCTCCGGATTCCGCTCCGGGACACGCGGGAGCCTGTCCGAACCTCCGGAGGTCTCTCCTGGACCTCCGGAGCCCTGTCCCGATCTCCGGCAGCGGCTCCCGAACCTGCGGGATCACTTCCGGATCCTCCGGCAGCCGCTCCCGGGCCTCTGAAAACCTCTCCGGATCGCTGCCGTCCTCGGGACGCCGCTCGGCACCTTGAGCGCCCGGCAAAGTCAACGCATATGGG
>JANOCF010001123.1:0-6872 GCA_031412055.1 Holophagales bacterium
ACCGGGTGAAGTACTCGAACCTCCGCCTGGCCAAGGCCGACTTCCAGAAGATCCACGACCTGGCCCTGGAGGCCGGGATTCTGGATGGCCCCATGAAGTTCGAGGACTACGCGGACCCGCGCTTCTCGGAGAACACGACCGGAGCGGGAGCGTACACCTGGCAGCCGCCCGCACTGCCGCAGCCGGTCCCGGCCGTCGCCCGGTAGTCGCCCCGGTAGTCGACTGGGAGCGCCGGCGTCCTCGCCGGCGCTCCCAGTGTCCCGCTTCCAAGTCCCTGCCACACTCTAGAGACATCGCTGTTGTTTGTTGTTGTCATCTTTTGGAGGGAGGACCGGTCTCATGTTCACGTCTGCCACGCAGTCCGCCGTCAAGCTGGGCATCCCGTCTGACATCCATTCGTCTACGCCGCCGATCGCTTCGTCGATCGCCGTCAAGACCAAGATCGCCGTCCGCCGGCTCTGGATGAAGTACCAGGGCAAGGACAAGAAGGCCCAGCCGATCAATGTCCTGGAGGACATCACCCTCGACGTCCGCGAGGGCGAGTTCATCTGCATCGTCGGCCCCTCGGGCTGCGGCAAGTCCACCCTGCTCAACATCGCCGGCGGCTTCCTCGATGCCACGGAGGGCGAGATCCTGATCGACGGCGCGCCCGTCAAGGGTCCCGACCCCCGCCGGATGTTCATCTTCCAGGAGAACGGCGTGTTCCCCTGGCTCACCGTCGAGGAGAACGTCGGCTTCGGCGTGAAGCGCAAGACCGAGGCGGAGCGCAACGAGCTGACCCGCCACTACATCGACATGGTGGGCCTGACCGGATTCGAAAAGACCTTTCCCCGGGAGCTGTCGGGCGGCATGCGCCAGCGCGTGGAGATCGCCCGCGCCCTGGCCGCCGAGCCGGACGTCCTCTTCATGGACGAGCCCTTCGGCGCCCTCGACTACCTGACCCGCCTGCGCCTCCGCCAGGAGCTGGTCGACATCTGGCAGCGGGAGAAGCGGACGATCCTCTTCGTCACCCACGATGTGGAGGAGGCCGTCCAGCTCGCCGACCGCGTTGTGGTCATGGGCCGCCGTCCCGCCCGCATCCGCGCCATCGTGCCGGTGGACGTGCCGCGCCCCCGCGACCTGGACGACATCGCCTGCCGCCTGCTCCGCGACGAGATCTTCGAGGTCATGGGCCTCGACAACCACGGCCAGCGCGTCAACAACGCCCCGTCCGGCGCGACCACCACGACCTTCATGGCGGCCGTGGCGGGCACCGAGCAGCCGAAGCGGAGAAGCATTTTCCACTGAGCCCTCACCCCCTGTCCTCCTCTCCCAAGGGGAGAGGGGGAACTTTGCTGGGGCAGACTCGACAAATCGTAGGAAAGACGTAGGGAGGCGTTCCCCCTCTCCCGGCGGGGGGTGGAAGGGAGATGGGAGAGGGGGCTAGGGGGTGAGGAGCCTACGAAGGAACCTCGCCCGAGTCCTCTTCCCCGTTCGCACCCAGGCCCAGGTACCGCTCGACCGGCATGCCGACCCGCTTGGAAAAACGCTGGCGGTAGCTCTCGACCTCCCCGACCGCCTCGTCGAGGAAGATCCGCTCCAACCGGAACAGGGGGACGAACATCGTGGACAGGCCCAGGGTCTGATCCCCGGGCCGGACGGCCTGCGCCATCCAGTCGTCGAAGCTGTTGAGGTTGATGCCGCGGAAGGAGATCCCCGCCACCCCCAGGTCCTGCAGCACCCCGAAGAACTTCTCCGTCGGGTTCACCAGGTGGACGATGACGATGGCGCCCGGCCGGATCATGCGTCTCCCCCTCTCCCGGGGAGGGTGTGCTCGGGAGGAGCGGGAGAGGGGGCCGGGGGGTGAGGACTCTCCTCGGAAAGCTCCACGAGAGCTCCTCCGGCGCTCTTCGGGTGCACGAACTGCACCCAGCAGCCGCCGGCACCGCGGGTGGGCTCGGGCCGCAGGGTCTGGATGCCGGCCTCGTGCAGCCGGGCGTCGTCCGAGCGCACGTCGTCGCTCTTGAGACAAAGGTGATGGATGCCCGGCCCCCGCTTCTCCAGGAACTTGCCGACGGTCGAGTCCTCCGCGAGCGGCTCGAGCAGCTCGATCCACGACTCGCCGCAGCGGATCATGGCCACCCTTACCCCTTCGTGCGGAACCTCCTCGATGCGCTCGACTGTCAGCCCCAGCGCTTCGTAGAACTTCCGGCCCTCCTCGATCGAGCGGACCGCGATGCCGATGTGGTCGATGCGCTCGATCATGGCGCGCGCTCCTCCAGGCTCCCGACCGGATCGGCCTCTGCCTCTCCCTCTCTCGCTCCCGAGTGGAGCACACCCGAGAACAGGCGGTCCGCCACGCGGTAGGGATCGATCCGCTCTCCGAAGCCGCGCTCCACCTCCCGCTCCACGCCGAGGACGCGGTCAGCCGCCGCCACGATGCGCTCCTTGAGGATGGTCTCGACCCGCAGTCGCAGATGGGCGACCCGCCGCTTCTCGAGCTCGCCGCTCGCGGCCAGATGCTCGCGGTGGCGCTCGACCGCGGCGAGGACCTCGGCGATCCCCTGCTCCTGGGCGGCCACGGTCTTGAGAATCGGTGGCAGCCAGGGTCCGTGCTCGCCGAGGCTGAGCATCATCTCCAGGTCGCGCGCCGTGCGGTCGACCCCCTCCCGGTCCGCCTTGTTGACCACGAACACATCCGCGATCTCCAGGATGCCGGCCTTGATGGCCTGGATGTCGTCGCCCAGGCCGGGCACCGTGACCAGGACCACCGTGTCCACGCTGCGCACCACGTCCACCTCGTCCTGCCCCACTCCCACCGTCTCCACCAGGATCCAGTCGAAGCCGGCCGCGTCCAGAAGGTCCACCGCGTCGCGGGACGCCCGGGCCAGCCCGCCCATGGCGCCGCGGGTAGCCATCGAGCGGATGAACACCCCGGGATCGGTGTAGAGCGTCTGCATGCGGATGCGGTCGCCCAGCAGCGCGCCGCCCGTGTAGGGGCTCGTGGGGTCGACGGCGAGGATGCCCACCGTCTCATCCCGCTTGCGGCAGAGACGGGCCAGGCGGTCCACCAGCGTGCTCTTGCCGGCGCCCGGAGGTCCGGTGATGCCCACCACCCGGGCCTTCCCGGTATGGGGGTAGAGACGGCGGACCAGCTCCCGCTGCCCCTCGCCGCCGTCTTCCACCAGAGAGATCGACCGGGCCAGGGCCCGGGGCTGCCGCTGCAGCAGCTTCGGGACGAGGTCGTCGAGGACGGAATTCAGGTCCCCGGAGTGCCGGGCGCGAAGGGGAGCCCTCACCCCCTATCCCCCTCTCCCATCTCCCAGCCCTCCGCCCCCGGGAGAGGGGGGACCTGGTTGAGGCGTCTTTCCAAGATCGCAGGCAACAGCGCTTCCTCCTCGTTCCCCCTCTCCCGGCGGGGGGCTGGGAGGGAGATGGGAGAGGGGGCCAGGGGGTGAGGTTTCATCACCGCCCCTTGAAAAGCTGCCGGGCGATGACCAGGCGCTGGATCTCGCTGGTGCCCTCTCCGATCGTGCAGATCTTGGCGTCGCGGAAGTACTTCTCGGCGCGGTAGTCCTTGATGAAGCCGTAGCCGCCGTGGATCTGGACGCCGCGCTCCGAGCAGAACACGGCGGCCTCGCCGGTGTAGAGCTTGGCTTCAGAGGCGAGACGCGACACCGGCTTGCCGCGGTCCATGGCCTCGGCCGCGGCGTACGTCAAAATCTCGGCCGCCGCGATGCGCGTGGCCATCTCGGCCAGGGCGAACTGGATCGCCTGGAACGTGGCGATCGGCTTGCCGAACTGCTCGCGCTCCTTGGCGTAGCGCAGCGCCGTCTCGTACGCGCCGATGGCCGTGCCGAGCCCCAGCGCCGCGATCGAGATGCGGCCGCCGTCGAGAATCTGGAGCGCCTGGACGAAGCCCTGGCCCACGTCGCCCAGCAGGCGGTCCTCGGAGACGAAGCAGTTCTCCATCACCACCTCGGCGGTATCCGAGGCGCGGATGCCCAGCTTGTTCTCCTTCTTGCCGGGCCGGAAGCCCTCCATCCCCTTCTCCAGCACGAACGCGGAGATGTTGTGATGGCGCGGCCCCTGGGGATCGGTCACGGCGAACACCACGCAGGTGTCGCCGACACTGCCGTGCGTGGTGAACGTCTTCGAGCCGTTGAGGATCCAGCCGCCATCGACCTTGTCCGCCCGGCTGCGGGTGCCGGCCGCGTCGGACCCGGCTCCGGGCTCGGTGAGGCTCCAGGCGCCGATCTTCTCGCCCTTGGCCAGCGGTACCACCCAGCGGCGCCGCTGCTCCTCGTTGCCGAACTTGTAGATGTGGTTCGTGCACAGCGAGTTGTGAGCGGCGATGCTGATGCCCACGGAGGGATCGACCTTGGACAGCTCGGTGATCACGAGCACGTACTCGATGTAGCCGAGTCCGGCGCCGCCATACTCCTCGGGGAAGATGATGCCGAGGAAGCCCAGCTCGCCCGCCTTGGCGATGACCTCGCGGGGGAACCTCTGGCTTTCGTCGATCTCGTCGACGATCGGGTCGACCTCGCGTCGCGCAAACTCGCGCGCGGTCTCCTGGATGGCGCGCTGCTCGTCGGTCAGGGAAAAATCCACGTCGTCCTCCTCGAACCCGGGATGAAAGTCGGTCTGCCGTCGGGTGGGCCTGCATGGCACGGCCGGCCGCGCGATGCTATCGCGGCGTGCGGAGGATCGCAACGCGAGGGGGGTCAATCGCAACGCGAGGGGGATCGATCGCACCGCGAGAGGGAATTGCGGGCTCCCGATTGTGGTTACGCTAAAATCCTGGAGAGGAGAGCACGACCCGGCGGGTGGAAACACCTGGCCCGAGGGGTTTTCTTGTCTCTCCCGGCCCCCCGCTGTCGATCCTGGAAGAGAGAGAGGAATCCGTATGAATGCCGAAGCCCTGATGATCCGCAAGATGATGTCCCGCCAGAACCTTACCCGCGCCGAGAGCGCCGAGGTCCTCGAGACGCTCCTGAGGAACGACCACGAGGGCTGGCAGATCCTGGCCTACGCCGTGGCCTCCCAGACCAAGGGCGAGACGGTCGAGGAGATGCTGGGCATGTTCGACGCCATGCGCCGGCTCACCGGCGAGTACGACCTCGACCTGTCCGGCCGGCAGCCCATGGACATCTCCAGCGCCGGCGGCAGCGGCGTCAAGAAGATCAACGTCTCCACCCTCTCCTCCCTGATCGCCGGGGACCCGGTGGTGCCGATCATCAAGCACTCCTTCTGGAAGCTGACCAGCGTCACCGGCAGCGCCGATGCCCTGGAGGCGGTCGGCGTCCACCCGCAGACCGTGACCCTGCCGCAGATCCAGAAGGCCGTGGAGACCACGGGAGTGGCCTTCTACTCTCCCCTCTTCGTCAGCCGGGAGCTTGGCAACCTGGTCAACTTCGGCCGGGTCATGGGCGAAAAGCAGGTGGGCGTGAGCACCCCGTTCCATCTCCTGGCGCCGATCTTCACGCCCATCCCCTTGACCTACCGCATGTTCGGGCTGAACAACCCGACCCAGTTCGAGATGCTGACCGAGATCTTCCGCGGCCTGGGCTACCGCAACGCCCTGCTGGTGCGGGGCTTCGAGGGGCTGGACGAGGCGTCCATCGTCTCCCCGAGCCGGGTGCGGGGCTTCCGAGGGGAAGAGGACTTCGATTTCGTTCTCCTTCCGGAGGAGGTCGGGCTCAAGAGGGCGCCGCAGGAGGCGATCCTGCCGGTGGACGCCGAGTCCAACTACCGCGACTTCCTGCGCATCGCCCATGGCCTGGAGACCGGCCCCAAGCGCGACATCATCGCCCTCAACTCCGGCCTGGCCCTGTGGATCTCCGAGCGGGCCTCCTCCATCGAGGAGGGGGTGCGGATAGCCCTGGACCGTCTCGCGAGCGGCCTGGCGGCAGAGAGGTTGACGGCCCTGGTCGAGCAGCACGGATCGCCGGACATCCTGCGCAGGGCGCGAGAAAAATACTTGAGCTCCTGAAGTATGGATATCCGCCGAGAGATCCTCAGAAACGTCATCCTCTGCCAATCCCTGGAGCCTCTGGGGAAGAAGCCGGGCTTGACCAGCCGCACCGAGGACGCCTCTCCGGCCACGAAGCTGGAGTACTTCGTCATCGCGGGGGTCAACAGCTCCTGGGCCTTCTACGACCTGGTGGAGCGCGTGCTGCGCGAGGGCAAACAGCCGGACTGCATCTTCGACGCGGCCTACGAGGCGCAGGCCGCCAGCGTCCGCAACCGTCTCGGGAGCAAGGTCAACTACGGCCAGATCCTGATGCTGGTGCCCCTGGTGACTGCCCAGGCGCTGTGCTACGTGGAGACGCAGGAGGCCGAAGACGTCGAGGCGATCCTCGAAAAGGTCCCGGAGGTGCTGCGCTCGACGACCGAGAAGGACGTGGAGTACCTGGAGAAGTTCGTGCGCCTTGGGTACGAGCTGTCGTCCCGGCACCACGAGCGGATGGGCCGCTCCAAGGCGCCGCGCAAGCCTGTTTATCAGGGGAAGTACAAAAGCGTGATGGAGGCTGCCCTGGCGCATCTGCACATCCACGCCGTGCGGGAGATGACCGAGGGCTACCCGCACGCGGAGCAGGTCTACCGTTTCCTCATCCACAACCTGGAGGGCGGCATCCTGCCCGCCAGCGACCTGATCTACCAACTGCTCCTGGCCGAGATCGGCCGTCCCGACGCCGTAGCGGACATCATCGCCTGCGGCATGTACCTGGTCCTGGCCGGGCACCCGGAGACGGTGCTGTTCGCCTGAAAGAGCCCTCACCCCCCGGCCCCCTCTCCCGCTCCTCCCAAGCACACCCTCCCCGGGAGAGGGGGAGACTTGCAAAAGCAGGCAGTAGCAGGCAATTGGGCTGGGCGGGGGCTCCCTCTCC
>JANOCF010001124.1:0-4777 GCA_031412055.1 Holophagales bacterium
CGCCCGGACACGCCCGATGCGATCAGCCTGATCGCCGAGCTGGAAGACCATCTGGCAGCTCAGTATCCAGCGGAAAGCCGCCACGGGCTCAGTGTCGAGCGGTTGCTTGCCGAGGAAGTAGCCTTCTTCCTGCTTCGCACGGATGGGACTCCTGCCAGTTGTGGCGGCGTCAAGCTGGTGGGCAATGAGTATGGCGAGATCAAGCGAATGTATGTGCGTCCACGATTCCGAGGGGCAGGGTTCGGAATGATGATGCTCGCCCAACTGGAAGCCCATGCCCTTGCCAATGACATCAACCTGCTGCGTCTGGAAACAGGGATTCACCAGCGGGAAGCCATCGGGCTTTACGGGCGGTTGGGCTTTTACCGTATCCCCCCGTTCGGTCCCTACACCGACGATCCCCTCAGCCGGTACTACGAGAAGAGGCTTTGATGCGCCTGGGCGGTTCGGCATAGAGTCTACCCACTATGAGGAGACTGCCATGATCGAGCCACCGGAGATCGTTCAGACGTCCGCCCAGTCAGCCGCCATCATCCGGCTCACGATTCCACGGGAGGAGATCCGCAATGTCATGGGGCCGGGCATGGCCGAGTTGATGTCCGCCGTTGCCGCTCAAGGACTTACCCCCGCGGGTCCGGTTTTCTCGCACCACCTGAGAATGGACCCTGCCATCTTTGATATGGAGATCGGCGTGCCTGTCACGGCGCCTGTTTCCGCCGCGGGCCGAGTGGAAGCGGGTCAATTACCCGCTGCAACGGTGGCGAGGACGGTCTACCACGGGTCCTACGAGAACCTCGGTCCCGCGTGGGGCGAGCTCAATGCCTGGATCACCGCCGAAGGCCACACTCCAGCCCCGGACCTCTGGGAGAGCTACCTCGCAGGCCCGGAATCGAACCCCGATCCGGACACCTGGCGCACGGAGCTCAACCGGGTACTGATCCGCTAGCAGGTTTGTTGGCGCTCATTTTTGGGATGATTCTCTTGATGCGAGATCAAAATCAAAAAGCGGAAGACTTTCGCGCGCTTCATGAACGGGACGGCGCGTTCATCATCCCCAATCCATGGGATCCAGGCACCACGAGGCTGCTCGCCCATCTGGGCTTCGAGGCGCTTGCAACCACGAGCGCCGGATACGCCTTTTCGACAGGGAGGCAGGACAGCTCGATCGGCCGAGATGAGACGATGGAGCATGTGAGGGCCATCGTCGCGGCCACCGATCTGCCGGTGAGCGCCGACCTGGAGAACGGCTTTGGCGATGATCCCGAAAAGGTGGCTGAAACCGTTCGGCTTGCCGCGGCTGCGGGCGTTGTCGGCGGCTCGATAGAAGATGCCACCGGCCGCCCGGACGATCCGATATACAGCCATGAGTTGGCGGTCGAGCGAGTCTGTGCCGCGGCAGAGGCGGCACGCTCCTTCCCCTTTCCTTTCATGCTGACCGCGCGAGCCGAGAACTTTCTCGTGGGCCGCCGGGATCTCGACGACACGATCAAGCGGCTTCAGGCCTACCAGGAGGCAGGGGCAGACGTGCTCTATGCGCCGGGCCTCGCGAGCAAGGACGATATCGTCGCGGTGGTCTCGTCCGTCGATCGCCCGGTGAATGTTGTGATGGGATTGCAGGGAGCTCAACTGAGCCTCGGCGAGCTTTCGGCGATCGGGGTGAAGCGCGTCAGCGTTGGCAGCGCTCTCTCCCGCGCCGCCCTGGGAGCCTTTCTGCGCGCTGCCCGCGAGATGCGGGAGAGCGGCACCTTTACGTTTTCGGCTGAGGCCGTGAGCTATCGCGAGATCACCGCCTTGTTCAAGACTGACTGAGAAGGGAGGATGGAGGAGTGACGATCTCTGCAAAGGAAGCGCTGGCCCGCCTTCAAGAGGGAAACCGGCGCTTTGTGTCGGGCATTCGCAGCTTCGATGCGCTGGACCACACACGGCGGGAGGCGCTCGCGCAGCAACAGAACCCGTTCGCGATCATTCTCGGCTGTTCGGACTCTCGCGTACCGGCGGAGCTCATTTTCGACCAGGGGCTCGGAGATCTCTTCGTCATCCGGGTGGCCGGCAATATCGTTGCGCCGTCCCAGGTCGGGAGTGTCGAATTCGCGGCAGCGCGATTCGAGACGAGCCTCGTGGTCGTCCTGGGCCACACTCAATGTGGCGCGATCTTGGCCACACTGGAGGAGGTCCGGAGACCCACGAGCTACTCTCCGAACATACGATCGATCGTCGACCGGATCCGCCCCGCTGTGGAGACGCTGCTTGCCATGGGGATCGAGAACGATGAAGAGCGCCTCGTACGGCAGGCCGTGCGAGCCAACGTCCGTGCCTCCGTCGACCACCTCCGCCACGGCTCCGCGTTGCTCGAACAGTTGATTCAGGACGGAAAGCTCGTCGTGGTGGGCGCTGAGTACTCGCTCGAGACCGGGGAGGTGGACTTCTTCGACGGGGCGAAGACGATAACCGCAGGCTGAGGTCATCCGCCTGCCCAAAAAGGGAAGAGCTGAGGAGTCCTCACTCCCTGTCGACGATCGCGCGGATCTCCTCGCCGTTCCCGGTGAGCTGCCAGCGAATCAATGAAACCGGGATGATTCCGGCGGAGTGGAGATCCTCGAACCAGCGCTTCAGGGTGAAGGTGTCGCCGAGCTGATGGGCCCGCTCGCGCATCAGATCCTCGAGCTGAACCTTGCCGGTGATGTAGCTCGTGCCGTAGCCCGGCTGGCGCAGGTAGAGCTGCTGCTCGAAGCCGAGAAGGTCGAGATCGGGGCGCATCCAGCCGCGTGGGGTCCATTGGACCTGGAAGGCCTTGGCCTGCGTGAGGTCGAACTCGTTGGCCTGGAGGTAGAGCGAGGCGAGCCCGCGGGCGGCGCGCTGGGCGAGCATGATCCAGACGATCTCGCGCGCCCGCGGCTGGTCGTCGAAGAGGCCCGCGTGGAGCATGAGCTCTTCCATGGCCGTGGCCATGCCCTCGGACCGGCCATCCCAGATGTTGTAGAGGAGCGGGTCGCGCCGGACGGTGCTCGGATGCGGCTCGTCGCGCATGCGCGCCAGGTCCCACCAGTGCGAGGAGTGAGTGTAGAGGGTGAGCGGTTCGTAGTGCGTGGCAATGGCGAAGAAATTTCGCTGATCGAGCGGTACGAAAGAGCCCCGGCGCTCGCGCAGCTCGGCGTCCATCGTGCCGCTCATCGGGTAGAGATTGCGGTCGCCGAGGAAGGCGATGAATTTGCGGATGGCCCGGTCGGCGCGGCGCTGGTACTCGGCGTCGTCCTGGGCCACGGTCATCTCGGGCAGGCCGCGATTTCGCTCCTCTTCGAGCTTCAGAGACGCGTGCGCCCGCGCCAGCTCGCGCCGGAGGACCGCCACCTCGTCCTCCCAGGTCATGGGCAGGAGGTGGACGTGCTGCTGAGACCAGGTGTAGCTCTCCTTGCCGATACCCGAGGGGCCGGTTTTCGACGGCGCCTTCTCCTCCAGCCAGGCGACGAAGGAAGCGGTCGCTTTGCGTGCCTCCGTGACTGCCCTGCGGAGATCCTGGCCGCCGTTGGCGAGCTTCTGCTCTAGATCGGTCAGATCGGCGACCTGCCCGCGCATCGTTCCGATGCCGGTCGTCCAGAGGTCCCGCGCGTTGCCGGTCAGGTTTTCGCGCGCCTGGGAGAGGAAGGCGGGAATCGGACGCAGTTCGCCCGCCAGCCGCGCTTCTTCCTGCGGCGACAGCGGAAAGGAGTACGTCCAGAGCTCGGCCAGTCCGTGCGCGTTCGGTCCCTCGTGCGCCGGCGTGTCGCTCTGCGCCGTCCGGACCGTGGCATAGAAGGCGGGATCGCGAGCCCAGGGCTGGAGGACGCGCAGGTTGAAGTCGAATCCGTTCATCTCGGCGCGCAGGAGAGCGAGGTCGATGCGCGCGTCGGTCGGAGTGGTGCTCGCTTCGAGCGCCGCAAGCCGGTCGCGAAACCGCGCCAGCTCCGCCCGACGCCGCTCGAACGTCGATGCCCGGTAGTCCGGCGCGCCCTCGTGAGAGGGCGGAGTCTCAAAGTTTCGCCAGTCCGCGAACAGCGCCTCGACCGGTGGTTTTCCACCTCCGACATCCGCTGACGGTGGCTCCGCGCCAGTTTCGAGGGAAAACGCGAGAGCCACCGCCATCAAGAGAACGCTCATCTCGGACCTCCCGTTCGTATCCCGGAATCGTACGCCCCAAGCGTTAGCATCATAGGTCAGAAGCTCGGGCGACGCGCTCACTAAGAATCCATCAGCACTTCTCGTACTCGTCGTGGCGGCGCCACCAGACGCCCGTCTCGTTGCGCCCCTTGGGCGCGCGGTCGAGCCACGGGTACATGCCCCAGAGGCCATCCACTCCGCGCGAATAGGTGGAATAGGTGTGATAGACGACGCCGTCTTCGAGCACGAACGCGCTCATGCCCGGCCTCTCGCGGGTATATGCGGCCTTGTCGGTTCCGGACATGGCCGCGAATACAGCGGCTCCGTCGGGTGTCGAGCGCGAGGGTCTCTCCACGAGGGGCGCCTCGCGCCGGTAGTTGTATTCGATGCCTTCCTGGCGCTGTTGCTCCTCGGTGAACCCGGCGCCGAAGTCGAAGTTGAAGTCGCCGCCGAACGAGGACGCCCAGGGAAACGTCCATCCCATCCGCCGCTGGTACTCCTGCAGCTTCGCGAGAGGTGCCCGCGACACCGCCGACAGAGTGACGTCGTGGTTCGCCAGGTGGACGACCGAGCCGTCAAACCCGTCCGCGATCGCCGAGCAGGACGGACATCCCGCCTTGTAGTCGGGCCCGAACATGAAGTG
>JANOCF010001125.1:0-12340 GCA_031412055.1 Holophagales bacterium
TATCCGCTGGTGGTAAGATCTGCGCATCCTCATGAAGCACCTGGGATTGACCGACGAAGAGGCTCGTCTCTTCAGCCAGCGTATCGCGCGCGGCTTGGCCGAGCGTCCCCAGGAGCTGCTCCCGAAAGAGCACAGGGAACAGGTGGCCGCGCTGCTGAAGCAGCTCGGCGAGGGGACCTTCTATCACCTTCTCGGAATCGATCCCGGCTCGGGCGCGCGGGAGGTCTACGACGCGTACGACCGGGCGGCCCGGCTGGTGCATCCCTCGCATGCCGCCCGGCTCGGGCTCGACGGACGCGAGGGAGTCCTGGAGCTGCTTTTCGAGCAGGTCACCCGGTCCTACCTGACGCTCAGCGATCCGGAGCGGCGCAAGGCGTACGACCGCGAGGTCGGTCCCGCCCGCTGGACGGCGATCAAGTCCGGGTCGGCCTCGCGCGAAGAGGAGGCCCAGCGCCTCTACGAGCGGGCCCAGGCCCTTGCCGCCGTCGAGCAGTACCACTCCGCCATCGAGCTGCTCCAGCAGAGCGCGCGCCTGTCGCCCAGGGCCGATGTCTACACCCTGCTCGGCCTCCTCCAGGCCAGGAATCCGCAGTGGCGCGAAGACGCGGCCGGGAATCTGAAGCGAGCCCTGGAGATGGGGTCCACCGACCCGGCTCTGCCCGCCGCCCTCGAGGAAGTGATGAAGAAGATCATCGCTGCCGAGGAAGAAGAGCGCGATGACGAGCGACAGTCGGTGCCGCCGATCCCGTTTCGCGGCAAGAAGCCGAGAAAGAGCTGAAGGAATCTCCCTGTTCATATAAGATAGATGCGGCCGGAGAGCTCCAGGCGGTCGCTCTGGGCGTCTTTCGGGACGTGCCGGAGAGGAAAGTCCGAACTCCTACGGGCAGCATGCTCGCTAACGGCGAGGCGCGGCGACGCGACGGAAAGTGAAACAGAAAGATACCGCCAGGAAGATCCACCTTCGGGTGGGGAAGCCTGGTAAGGGTGAAATGGTGCGGTAAGAGCGCACCGCTCCGGCGGCGACGGCGGAGGCACGGAAAACCCCATGCGGAGCAAGACCAAATAGGGGAGCGGTACGCGGGCTGCCCGTCCCGCCCTCGGTCCTTCGGGACTGAGGCCAGCTTCCGGGTAGGTTGCTTGAGGCCGGCGGCAACGCCGGTCCCAGAGGAATGACAGCTCACCTGGCTTCGGCCAGGGATACAGAACTCGGCTTACGGAGCTCTCCGGCTTCTTGATTCCGACTCCAAGACTCCCTCCTCCCGCCGGTCCCGGTGACCGCGTCGGCGTGGCCGCCCTTTCGGGTCCGGTCGACCCCGAAAAGCTCGAAGCGGGCCTCGCCGGCCTCCGCCGTCTTGGCTTCGAGCCGGTCCTGGCCGACAACGTCCTCTCCCGCCGGGACTTTCTGGCCGGGGACGACCGCGAGCGCCTCGACGCGTTCCATCGCCTCGCGGCCGATCCCGACCTCCGCGCGATCTTCTTCACCCGCGGCGGCCATGGCGTGATGCGGATCCTCCCGGCTCTCGACTGGGACCTGCTCGCCCGTTATCCGCGCGCCTACGTCGGCTACTCCGACCTGACACCCTTCCTGCTGGAGGTGGTCCGCCGTCTCGGTTTCGCGGCCTTTCACGGCCCGCTGGTGGGCGGCGAGCTGGCGCGCGGGCTCGATCCCGCGGAGGAAGCTTCGCTGCTCGGCGCGCTCGCCGGCCGCTACCCGGTGGAGCAGCCGTTCCAGGGCTGGCTGCGGGAAGGGAGCGCGTCGGGGCCGCTGCTGGGCGGATGCCTCAGCCTGTTCTCCTCGACCCTCGGCACGCCCTGGTTCCCCGATCTGGAGGGCGCGGTGGTGTTCTGGGAGGACATCAACGAGCTGCCGTACCGGGTCGATCGAATGTTGACCCACCTACGGCTGTCGGGTAATCTGGCGGGTATTGCGGGAATGATCGTCGGTCATGTGGAGCGCGTCGGAAGGCTCGAAGCTCCCCAGGCCGCGGAAGAACGGGCCAGATGGCCCGCGCTGGTCGAAGAGAATCTGTCAGAATTCTCCTGGCCCCTGGCCTGGGGTCTTCCCAGCGGCCATGTTCCGCCAAACTGGACTCTGCCCCTGGGGCTGCCGGCGCGCCTGGAAGCCGGAAGCCAGCGGTTGCTGATTGGATCGATCAAATGAGTAATTCTCCCGTATTCAAGACCACCAGCGGCGGCGCGGCCGCTCTCGGCAAGCCTTCCGGCGCCTATCTCTCCGAGTTCAAGGAGGGCGAGCTCGTCTTCCGCGAGGGGGACCTCGGCACCGAGATGTACATCATCCACGAGGGCAAGGTCGAGATCCTGAGCGGGACGGGGAGCAACGAGCAGCTCCTCTCCGTGCTGGAGAAGGGCGACTTCTTCGGCGAGATGTCGATCCTCGAAGACCTGCCCCGCGCCGCCTCGGCGCGCGCTCTCACCGACGTCAAGGTTCTCCAGATCAACGGCTCCACCTTCGACCACATGCTGCGCGGCAACCCGGAGGTCGCCGTCCGCATGATGCGCAAGCTGGCCCGGCGTCTGCGCGAGACCGACGAGCTGCTGCGCTCGTCCACCGGCAACCGGGAGGCCGTGGCCCACGTCTCGCGCGAGATGCCCAGGATGAACGCGCAGGCCCCGGCGGAAGGCGCCGAGCGCCTGATCCATGCCTCCTCGGGCATGGAGTTCCCGCTCTCGACCAGCTCGGAAACCACCATCGGGCGCAAGGACGCGGTCACCGGCATCTACCCGGACGTCGATCTCTCCCCGATCGACCAGCAGCGCTCCATCAGCCGCCGCCACGCCAAGATCTACCGCCGTGGAACGAAGTTTTTCGTCGGCGAGGAGATCGGTACGATGAACAGCACGTTCGTCAACGGAGCGAGGCTGGAGACCGGCGTGCCCTCCGAGGTCCGCCCCGGCGACGAGCTGCGCTTCGGCGTGGTCGTCCTCAAGTTTCAGGTTCCGTAGCCACCTTTGGAGCTTTCCACCCTTCTCGGGAACGTCCGCGGTATCGGTCCGTCGCGTGCCAGAGCCCTCGCCGACGCCGGCTATGAGACTGTCGGCGACCTGCTCTACCACCTGCCCTTCCGCTACGAGGACCGCCGCGAGGTCTGGCCCGTGTCCGCGGCGACCGCGGCGGCCGCGGGCGGCTCCCATACCTTTCGGGGACGGCTCTCCGGCGTGCGGCGCATCCACACCCGCCGCCGAGGCTTCAGCCTGGTCCGGGGCGTCCTGGCGGACGAGACCGGCTCCATCCCCGTGGTCTGGTTCAACCGGCCCTACCTGGCGGCCCAGGAGTTCGAAGGCGAGGAGTGGCTTCTGCACGGCGAGGTGAGGGACGGGAAGGGCGGCCTGGAGCTGCTCAACCCTTCCTGCGAGCGGCCGGAGCAGGCGGTTCACGGCGCCCGCATCGTCCCTGTCTACTCCGCGGCCGGCGGGCTGGGACCGGCGCTCCTGCGGCGCATCCTGGATACCGTCCTGGAGGAGATCGACCTGCTCCAGGTGCCGGAGCCGCTGCCCGCGGATCTGCTCGCCCGGCGCGGCCTGCCGCCGCTCGGGCAGGCGCTGCGGCATCTTCACGCGCCGCACGCTCCTCAAGACGCCGACGTGGAGGAGCTCAACCGCCGCCGCAGTCCGGCCCACCGGCGGCTGATCTACCAGGAGCTTCTGGAGCTGCAGCTCGGCCTGGCCCTGCTGCGGGAGAAGGACCGCGAGGAGGTCCGGACGCGCCGGTACTGCGTGGACGACCGGCTGCGGGGCATCGTCCGCGGTATTCTTCCCTTTCCCCTGACCCGCGCCCAGAAGCGCGCCCTGCGCGAGATCGTGGACAATCTCCAGGGTCCGCGCCCCATGCTCCGGCTGGTGCAGGGCGACGTTGGGAGCGGCAAGACCCTGGTCGCCGCCCTCGCTCTGGTGGTGGCGCTGGAGAACGGGTACCAGGGAGCGTTCATGGCCCCGACCGAGCTGCTGGCCGAGCAGCACTTCGCCAGCCTGGAGCGCCTGCTGGGCAGCCGTTACCGTCTCGGCCTGTTCACGGGCACCCGGCGCGACGCCCGCCTCCGGAAAGAGCTGGCGGCGGGGGAGATCCGGCTGGCGGTGGGAACCCAGGCGCTGATCCAGGAGGGTCTCGAGTTCAAGGATCTCGGCCTGGCCGTGGTGGACGAGCAGCACCGTTTCGGCGTGCTCCAGCGCGGCCTGCTGCGGGCCAAGGGACAGGCTCCGGACATGCTGGTCATGACGGCGACACCCATTCCGCGCTCCCTGGCCCTGGTCGCCTGGGGAGACCTCGACGTGTCCACGATCGACGAGCTGCCTCCGGGCCGGATGCCGGTGGCCACCGAGGTCCATCCGGTCAAGAAGCGCCGGGAGGTCTACCGCCGGCTGCGCGAAGAGCTGGAAGCCGGAGGACGCGCCTACGTGGTCTTTCCTCTGATCGAGGATAGTGCTCAGGTATCAGCGGCATCGGTGGCCGAGATGGGAGAGAAGCTGCGCGAGTTCCTTTCCGGATTCCCCTGCGCCGTGCTCCACGGGCGGATGCCCGCCGCCGACCGGGAGACGACCCTGCGCGCCTTCGCGTGCGGCGAGGTGCGGGTCCTGATCTCCACGACCGTGATCGAGGTGGGGATGGACGTGCCCGAGGCCACCTGGATGGTGATCGAGAGCGCGGAGCGCTTCGGCCTCGCCCAGCTCCACCAGCTCCGCGGCCGGGTCGGGCGCGGAACGCGCTCCTCGCGCTGCATCGCCGTGCATGGCAAGCTGACCGGGTCGGGCGAGCGGCGCCTCAAGGTGTTCGAGTCCACGACCGACGGCTTCCGCATCTCCGAGGAGGACCTGGCCATCCGTGGACCGGGCGAGCTGCTCGGCCTGAGACAGGCGGGTCTGCCGGGCTTCCGCATCGCGCGTCTACCCGACGATCTCGAATGCCTGGAGGAAGCCCGCGACGATGCCCGCGACCTGCTGCCCCGGCTCGCGGAGCTGGAGATCCTGCGCCGCCGCGTCGAGCCGCGGGGAAGGGGAGAAGTGGCAGGGACATGAACGCTGCAAACGTCCCGCTGCGCGTACTTCTGGTGGCCAATACGCTGCCTCCCAGGGATGTTTCCGGCGTTGGCGAACAGGTGCTACAGTTGGCGGCCGGTCTGCGCGCAGCCGGGTGCGAGGTGGAGGTGCTGGGCCGCGGCCCGGGACAGGTTGGAGGACCCAAGGTTTTCTTTCCCATCCTCGCGGTCCCGGCGGTCTGGCGGGCGCTCCGACGTTTCCGCCCCCACGTCGTCCAGGTGCACGAGTCGGATGGCGGCCTGGCGGCGCTGCTGGTGAGGATGTTGGCGCCGCGGCTCGATCCGCGGCCGAGGCTGGTCGCTTTGCTCCAGGTGAGCTACGTCGAGGAGTTCCGGGCCGTGCGGCCTCTCATTGCGGATGGCGCGGATGGCCGTGTCCTGGGCCGGCCGGGAGGCGTCGAGCGACGCTTCCGCTGGCTCAAGGCCCCGCTCCAGATCGTCCTGGGACGGCTCACGGCGCGGGCCGCCGACCTGGTCCTCGCGCCGAGCGCGGCCACGGCCGCCGAGCTGCGCCGGGACTACGGGGTGAGTGACGCGGCCGTCGTCCCCAACGTGACCGGAGGCTTGGCCGTCCAGCCTGGCTCGCCAGACATGGGCGAGCCGCCGGGCTACCTCCTCTTCGTCGGCCGTCTCCGCATCCGCAAGGGAGTGGAGGTCCTGCTGGAAGCGCTGAGGGAAAAGCATCCCAAGGCCCGCCTGCTGATCGCGGGCGACGGCGAGCACCGGGAAGCGCTGGAGCGGAAGACCGCGGAGCTGGGGCTCGGGCAGACCGTGACGTTTCTGGGCCGCTGTGACGCCGGCCGGGTGCGCGGCCTGCTGCGGGGCGCCGCGGCCCTGGTCGTGCCGTCTACCTACGAGGGCATGCCGCTGGTGGTCCTCGAAGCCATGGAGTCGGGCGTGCCGGTCGTGGCGAGCCGCGTGAGCGGCATTCCCGAGGTGGTGGAGGACGGCCGCACCGGCTGGCTCGTGGCTCCCGAAGACCCCTCGGGTCTGGCCCGCGCCCTGGCGGAGGTTTTGAATGACCCGGACGAAGCGCGGCGCCGCGGAGAGGCGGGCCGCCAACGGGTAGACGAGCGCTTCCGGCCGGCCCACGCCGTGGCCGCCTGGAAGCTAGCGGTCCTGAGGACCATGGAAGAGACGACACGATGACAACCGCTTCTCCTGCTGGATCGACCTACCGCGGGGGCTCCATGATGGGACGCGCCCTGCTGATCGTGGGCGTGATGGGAACCCTCGGCCTGATCGCCTCCGGGGTGATGGGCTACGCACTGCAAGGCCCGATGGGGCCGGAGATGCAGCGCCACGTCCTGGTGTCCCTGGCCTCCAGCCTGCTCCTGCTCTTCTCCCACTGCTGGATCATGTTCTACCTGATCGGCACCGGCAAGGCGATCAAGGACACGGTCAAGGAGTACGGCATGGACCCCGCCATCATCGAGGAGACGAAGCGGTTCAAGAACGAATCGTACCCGTCCATGATGCTGGCCATGACCCTGACCATGGCCACCTTCATCCTCGGCGGCGGAGCCGCGACCGGCTCCATGCCGTCCTGGGTCCATCACGTCCTGTTTCTGGCGGCCCTCGTCGTCCAGCTGCGCTCGCTCTGGATCGAGAAGAGGGTGCTCGACGAAAACGACCGCCTGATGATGGACATCGACCGGCGGGCTGTCTGAGACGGAACTGCGAGGAGAGATCGTGAGCGAACAGAACATCGTGCTCTCGGGCATGCGCTCGACGGGCAAGATCCACCTGGGCAACTACTTCGGCGCCCTCAAGAACTGGATCGAGCTCCAGGACCGCTACCGCTGCTTCTACATGGCGGCGGACTGGCACGCCCTGACCAGCGACTACGCCGACCCCTCGCAGGTGGCGGACAACACGATCGAGATGGTCACCGACTGGCTCGCGTCCGGGCTCGACCCGCGCAAGTCGGTGATCTTCGTGCAGTCGCTGGTGCCGGAGCACGCCGAGCTTCACCTGCTCTTCTCGATGCTCACGCCGCTCGGCTGGCTGGAACGGGTGCCGACGTACAAGGAGCAGATCCAGCAGATCGAGAACAAGGATCTCTCCAACTACGGCTTCCTCGGCTACCCGGTGCTCCAGACCGTGGACGTGGCCGTCTACCGCGCCCACTTCGTGCCCGTGGGCGAGGACCAGGCGAGCCACCTGGAGCTGGCGCGGGAGATCGTGCGCCGCTTCAACGGCTACTACGGCGAGGTCTTCCCCGAGCCCAAGGCGCTGTTCACGCCCACGCCCAAGGTGCCGGGCATCGACGGCCGCAAGATGTCCAAGTCCTACGGCAACGCCATCAACCTCTCCGACCCGGAAGACGTCGTGCTCCAGAAGTGCAAGCAGATGTTCACCGACCCGCAGCGCCTGACGCGCAAGGATCCGGGGCGGCCCGAGGTCTGCAACCTCTTCGAGTTCCACAAGCTCCTGTCCCCCGCGGACATCCAGGAGCGTGTCTATCACCAGTGCCGGGCCGCGGAGATCGGCTGCGTGGACGACAAGAAGCTGCTCGCGGGGATCATCAACGGCTTCCTGGAGCCGATGCGCGAGCGGCGGCGCGAGCTGGACCGCGACACCGTCTTCGACATCCTGCTCGACGGCTCGCGGCGCGCCCGCGAGCGGGCCGGCGAGACCATGGAGCAGGTACGCTCCGCCATGAGCATGGACTACCGCAAGGCGCTTCAGAAAGTCGTGGGATGAGCAGGAAGGGACCGCGCAAGCCGGAGGACGGCTCCGAGGAAGGTGTCGAAGGGCAGGAGGAGACTCCTGAAGCCGCCGCTCTTCTTCCTGATGCCTGGCGCGTCCACCTGCCCATCTTCGATGGTCCGCTCGACCTGCTGCTGCACCTGATCAAGATCAACCGGGTGGAGATCACCGACATCCCGGTGGCCACCATCTGCGACCAGTTCAACGCCTACCTGCAGCTCATGGAAGAGCTGAACCTGGACGTCGCGGGCGAGTACATCTACGAAGCCGCGGTGCTGATCCATCTCAAGTCCAAGCTGCTGCTGCCGCGTCCGGTCAAGGCGGAAGGCGAGCCCGAGGAGGATCCGCGCCAGGAGCTGGTCCAGCGCCTCCTGGAATACCGCCGCCTCAAGGAGATCGCGCAGTCGTTCGCCGAAACCGACCGGCTGCGCATGGGGATCTGGACGCGCAGGCCGCAGCCGATGCCCCAGGCTCCGGAAGAGGAAGAGGGGACCATCGACATCGGCGAGGTCTCGCTCTTCGACCTCGTGGGCGCGCTCAAGCAGGCGCTGGTGCGCTACGAGCGCGAGCATCCGCCGCCGCTCCAGCTCACGCTGGAGGCGTTCTCGGTGCGCGGGCAGTTCGACCGGCTGCTCTCGATCCTGGACGCCGGCCGGCCCTACGACCTCGTCGACGACCTGCGCACCCGTTCCTGCCGGGCCGAGGCCATCTCGACCTTCCTGGCCGTGCTGGAGCTGGCGCGCCTGAACCTGATCCGCGTCCACCAGACCGAGAGCGGTGACGTCCTGCTCTACCGCACCACCCGCGAGCTGGCGCAGGATGACCGGGAGACGATTTCCGGATGATCGAGCGCAGCGAGATGGAGGCTGCTCTGGAGGCGATCCTCTTCGTCTCCTCCGAGCCGATGCCGCGGATGCGGCTGATCGAGATGTTCGAAGAGGAGGACCGCGCCGAGGCCGCCGAGGCGCTGGAGACGGTGCTCGCCCGCTATAGCTCGGACGACGGCCGGGACGGCCGGGGCATCCTGGTCGAGGATGTGGGCGGCGGCGTGCGGCTGGCGACGAGGCCGGAGGTGGCGGGATGGCTGCGCCGCTTCTTCGACGTCGCGGGCGGCACCAAGCTGTCCATGGCCGCGCTGGAGACGCTGGCGATCATCGCCTACCGGCAGCCCATCACCGGCCCGGAGATCCAGGAGCTGCGCAGCGTCAACCCGTCGGGCGTGATCAAAACCCTCCTGGAGCGCCGGCTCGTGCGCATCACCGGCCGCAAGGAGGTGGTGGGCAAGCCGTTCCTGTACGGTACGACCAAGGAGTTCCTGGTCCACTTCGGGCTCAACAGCCTGCGCGACCTGCCGCCGCTGGAGGAGTTCGAGGAGACCTTCGGGGGCGGCGGTACTGGCGGTGCTGGCGGCGGCGGGGAACTGAGCGCGTCGACGCTGGAGATGATGACGCCCGCCAACGACGAGGTGGCGGCGGAGCCCGACAACGAGGAGGCCTTCCTGCGCGAGGTGGCCGCCATCGAGGAGGCTGAGCTCGCCGATATGGCCGACATCGACATTCCTGAGAGCGAGTAAGGAGAACCCATGGAGGAGCGGCTACAAAAAATTCTGGCTCGTGCGGGCGTAGCATCCCGGCGCAAAGTCGAGGAGATGATCCAGCAGGGGCTGGTCACGGTCAACGGCCAGGTGGCGGGGATCGGGGACAAGGCCGATCCCGAGCGCGACTCGATCAAGGTCGAGAACCGGCGCATCCAGCCGCACACGGGGGATCATCACTATCTCCTGCTGAACAAGCCCAAGGGGGTGATGTCGACGCTCTCCGACCCGGAAGGCCGGAAGACGGTCCTGGACTTCATCCCTCCCGCCTTCCGCAAGGCGCTGGTGCCCGTGGGACGCCTGGATTTCTACACCGAGGGCTTGCTTCTCCTGACGGACGACGGCGAGTTCGCGCAGCGGGTGGCGCATCCGCGCTACGGCAGCGTCAAGATCTACGACGTCAAGGTAAAGGGGCGGCCGAGCGAAACCGAGCTCGACCGGCTCCGTGCCGGTATCGTGCTGGAGGGGAAGAGAACTGCACCCGCCAAGATCACGGCCCGGCACTCGCCCGTGGCGCACCGCCGCAAGCGGGACGACGACGAGGAGGGCGGCGAGAACTCCTGGTGGTCGGTCCAGCTCACCGAGGGGCGCACGCGCCAGATCCGCGAGATGTTCATCCGCATCGGCCACCCGGTCCAGAAGCTGCGCCGCGTGGCGATCGGACCGCTGAGGGACCCCAACCTGCCGCTCGGAGCCGTGCGCGAGCTTACCGCCCGCGAAGTGGAGATGCTGCTCCGCAACTCGCGCGAGAAGGACAAGCCGGCGAAGAAGTCTCGGAAGAAGGCCGCGTCCGCCAAGCCCGCAGAGACCGCACCTGCGAAGCCTGCGCCCGCCAAGCCTCCCGCGAAGAAGGCGCCCGCCAGGAAGGCTCCAATCAAGAAGGCACCGGCGAAGAAGGTGTCCGCGAAAAAGGCTCCAGCCAGGAACGCGGGGGCCAAGCCGGCCAGACCGGCCAGACCGGCCGGGAAAGCTCCAGCCAAAAGGGCTCCGGCCGGGAGATCCCCGGGCAAGCGGCCCGCGGCGAAGAGGTCCACCCGGAAAATCACGCGATGAGCGCGCCCCTGATCGTCGCCATCGACGGCCCGTCCGGGGTCGGCAAGAGCACCGCGGCGCGGCGTCTCGCCGAGCGTCTCGACGTTCCGTTTCTCGATACCGGGGCCATGTACCGCTCGATTGCGCTCAAGGTGCTGCGCAGCGACCTTGATCCCACCGACCGGGGCGTCGTGGAAGCGCTGTCGGTGGAGACGGACGTCCGGCTGGAGCGGCACGAGGACGGCAGCTTCGAGGTGTTGCTGGAGGGAGAACCGGTCGAGCCGTTCATCCGCGCGCCCGAGGTGGGGGAAGTGGCTTCGACCATCTCGGCCCATCCCGGGGTGCGGCGCCGTCTGGTGGCGCTCCAGCAGGACGCGGCCCGCCACTGGGGCGGAGTCCTGGAAGGGCGGGACATCGGCACGCGCGTCTTTCCCGACACCCCGCACAAGTTCTTCCTGGATGCCAGCAACGACGTCCGGGGACGGCGCCGCTACGAGGAGCTGAAGGCCGCGGGCCGCGAGGTCAGCTACGATCAGGTGATCGACGAGATCAGCCGCCGCGACCACCGCGACCGCACCCGCGAGGACTCTCCGCTCACGCACGACGAGACCTACACCTGTCTCGACACCTCCGACCTGACCATCGACCAGGTCGTCGAGCTGATGGCGAGCTCGATCGAAGACAAAAGCCGCGCTGACCGTTAATCTTGGACGTAAGGTTCACCCCTCAAGATCGTCGCTAACGGGGGCCTGCGGGCCGGTCCCGCCGGCGCGGGCGAAAGCTCCGCGGACGAGCCGGCGGTCCCGCCACCGCGGCCCACGTTGCCTCCTTTCCAACCGGTCCCCAGATGAGGGGCCGTTTTTTTGTTTGGGTGCGATTCCGTTGCGGCAAGGCGATCCCGGGTCTATACTGGAGGCCTATGGGAAAGCCCGCCCGACTCACGGCTCCTCCTTCGACTCCTGAAGAGTTGACCGCGCGGGAGATCGACACTCTTCGGCGGGGCGGCTTCACGCTGGAGCCGATCGATGGTGGAGCCGAGGACCCTCGCGCCCGAACCCGGGCGGCGTACGAGGACCTTCTTCGGTCGAGCCTCTCCATCTCCGAGGCTGCGGAAAGGCTCGGCGTCGACTCTGGCCGAATTCTGGAATTCCTGACGAGCCAGCCGCCGACACTTTATGGGATTCGCAGAGGGGCGACGTGGGTTCTCCCGGATTTCCAGTTCGATGGAGCCGGCGTAATTGCCGGATTTGGAGAGATCGCCGCTCGACTGGCCCCTGGGATCCATCCCCTGGCTGTCTCAAACTGGTTCAACCTGCCGAACTCTGACCTTCCCGAGGATAAGAGCGAAGAGCGATATATAAGCCCTCGCGACTGGCTCCGATCGGGGCGTCCTCCTGCTCTTGTGGCCGAACTGGCCGCTGACCTCTAATCCCACTTGGCAAAGTTCCCGGAACCGCCTCCTGCAAGGGAGTTGGCGGAGACCCCTGCGGACATCAAGGTCCTTCCAGCAGGCGCTCTGCTTTGGCGGCTCTACTTCCGCGGAGGGAAGCATCCGGTCCAGTGGAACACCTTTCGAAGCTTTGGCCCTGTGAAGAGCGGGCGATTCGATCATCATTCGCCGGAGAAGACCGGCCGAAGCATCCTCTACGCGGCAGAAAACGGCCCGGGAATCGCCCGGCCCTGGCTCTCTACGAGCGGACGGTGCCAGTGATGCCTCCTTTTCCTTCTTTCCACCGGTCGTTGTCCGACCCTGCTCTCCTGAACGTGCTGCGACAGGTCGCCGGCGATACCGGCTACGATCTCCTGTAGCCTGCCGTCCAACTCCCGTCCGGCAACATCCGGCAACCATCTTGCAAGTTGCGAATGTGGGTAGTGGCCCGTCCGGGACGCGCCCATCCAAAGAGCGACATAGCGACAGGAGGTAACGACATGGGTCTGATCCAATTTGCAA
>JANOCF010001126.1:0-4678 GCA_031412055.1 Holophagales bacterium
AGCCCCAGTAGTTGATCCGGTCGGCGGTGGCGGTACCCACCGGGTCGTCGTACTGCGGGTACTCGTGGATGGGCAGCAGGTCGACGAGTTCAAGGAGATGGTCAAGGCCTACCACGCTGCGGGCGTCGAGGTCTGGCTCGACGTGGTCTTCAACCACACCTTCGAGGGCGGCGCCTGCGGCGGCAACCCGGTGCGCTACATCAACCTGCGCGGCCTGGACAACGCCACCTACTACACCCTGGCCGACGACAAGACCTGCTACTGGGAGTCGACCGGCACGGGCAACAACCTCAACGCCAGCCGGCCCGCGGTGCGGCGCCTGATCCTCGACAGCCTGCGCTACTGGCACGAAGAGATGGGCGTCGACGGCTTCCGCTTCGACCTCGCCTACGAGCTGGGCCGCGAGGGCAGCGACGGCCGCAACTTCAACGGCAACGCCACCACCCTGACGGACATCGCCCTGCTTGCGCAGAACGAGGGCTTCAAGGTCGTCGCCGAGGCCTGGGACACCGGCGGCTACGGCGTCGGCCAGTTCCCCAACGGCTGGTCGGAGTGGAACGGCTTCTGGCGCGACAACGTGCGCAAGTGGGTCAAGGGAGACAACAGCCAGGCCGGCGGCCTGGGTTCCTCCGTTACGTCGACATGGACCGGCTTCGGCTCGCCCGCGGAGAGCGTCAACTTCGTCACCGCCCACGACGGCTTCACCCTCAACGACATGGTCTCCTACAACACCAAGCAGAACGGCACCGGCGCCTGCAACCCGACCGGGGCCGATCCCAACAGCGGCAGCAACGACAACGACTCCTGGGACAGCGGCGGCGACGAGGTCCTGCGGAGGCGCCAGATCCGCAACTTCGCCACTCACCTGTTCGTCCACCTGGGCGTGCCCATGCTGCTCGCGGGCGACGAGTTCCGCCAGACGCAGAACGGCAACAACAACGGCTACATGGCGGACAACACCTGTGGCTGGATCGACTGGCAGAAGAAGCTCGATCATCCGAAGACATACCAGTTCTTCCGCAAGCTGGCAGCCTTCCGCAAGGCCCACCCCGGCCTGCGCCGCGCCACGCACGTCTCAGGCACCGATCACGATTCGGACGGCTACGCGGACCTCAAGTGGCACGGCACCACGCCGGACGTCCCGGACTGGAGCTCGACCTCGCACGCTCTGGCCTTCCTGATGGACGGCTCCAGCGCCGAGACCGGCGGCCCGGCCGACGCGCCAGACCTCTACGTGGCCTACAACTCCTACTGGGGCGACCTGACCTTCACCATCCCCACGGCCCCGAACGGCAAGTGCTGGTGGCTGCTGGCCGATACGGCCGACTGGGCGGAAGGGACGGGCAACATCTACTACGACCCGGCGGTGAGCGTGTGGAACAACCAGGTGCTGCCGCCGATGAACGGCACGACCTACGGCGTCAAGGCGCGCTCGACCCTGATGCTCGCGGCCCGCGCCTGCAACGCAGCGTCGGCCGTGAAGGTGGACTTCACCGTCAACGGCTTCGTCACCTCCGCCGGCCAGGACCTCTACGTGGTCGGCAGCGCCCCCGAGCTGGGCGCCTGGGACGTGACCAAGGCCGTGAAGCTCAACTGGGTGGACAGCGACACCTGGAGCGGCCCGGTCTTCTTCACCGCCAGCAAGGGCCAGGCGATCCAGTACAAGTACATCATGCGCCAGGGAGGCACGACGACCTGGGAAACCGGGGCGAACCGGACGTACACGGTGCCCACCAGCGGGACGGCCAGCCGCAACGAAAACTGGCGGTTCTGATCGATCCGGATCTGGCGCGAAGGATTCCGGCCGCGCGTGCATCCAAGTGGTCATGATGGCTAACTTGGAAAGGAGCTCCCACATGATTTCTTGCAACCGGATCCTTCGCGTCGGACTCACTCTGGCGCTTACCAGCGCAGCCTTTGCACCGGCCGTCTCGGCGGCCACCCCCCAGTTCACCACCGACTTCGACATCGAGCGCTGCACGTTCGCGCCCGACGGCCGCCAGAACCCCTACTTCAGCCTCAACCCGGGCGACCAGCTCACCCTGGAGGGTGAGGACGACGGCGAGGAGATCGAGGTCGAGATCACCGTCACCAACGACACCAAGACGATCACCTTCCAGACCCCGGAAGGCAAGGCCATGACGATCCAGGCGAGGGTCGTCGTCGAGAGGGAGCACATTGACGGGGAGCTCGTCGAGGTGTCGCGCAACTGGTACTCCCGCTGCCGCCAGACCGGCGACGTCTTCTACTTCGGGGAGTCGGTCGACATCTACGAGAATGGCAAGGTTACCAGGCACGACGGCTCCTGGGAGGCAGGGAAGGACGGCTCCCAGCCCGGCATCATCATCCCTGCCCGCTTCCTCCTCGGCTCGCGCTATTACCAGGAGCAGGCCCCCGCGGGAGGGGCGCTCGACCGCGCCGATCACGTCGCCATGGACCTCACGTTCCGGGGCGCGGGCAAAACCTTCCGCGACTGCGTCAAGGTCGTGGAGACCTCGCCGCTCGAGCCCGGGCACGAGAGCATCAAGGTCTACTGCCCCAACGTCGGCCTGGTGAGGGACAATGAGGCCGTCCTCACGGAGCTCGAACGAGACTGACGCGACTGAGAGTGACGGAGCGGAACTGAAACGACGCCTGGCCAACCCATGGAGGGAAGCGATCACAGCGGAGACCTGGATCTCGTCGGGCGCATGCTCGCCGGGGAGGAGAGGGCCTTTGAGACGTTCGGCGAACGTTACTTCAAGGCCCTCTACCGCTTCACCTCCGCCCGGCTGGAAGGCGACCGCGACCTCACCCGCGAAATCGTCCAGATCGCCATGATGAAAGCCCTTTCAAAGCTCGAGACCTACCGCGGCGAGGCGTCGCTCCTGACCTGGCTGTGCTCCTGCTGCCGCAACGAGATTCTGATGCATTTCCGAAGACGGCGGACCGCGCCAACGGGTGTGGAGCTGGAGGAGGGACGAGACCTGCGCGACCCGGAGATCGTGCTCCTGGGGAAGGAGCGGGCCAACCGGGTGCACATGACGCTCGACGGCATTCCCGGCCACTACGCGCGGGCGCTGGAGTGGAAGTACCTGGACCGCCTTCCCGTGCAGGAGATCGCCTCACGGATGGGCGTGCTGCCCAAGGCTGCCGAGTCGCTCCTGACCCGGGCGCGAGAGGCGTTCCGAAAAACCTACGAGAGCTTCCATGGACGAATGGGATAAGAACGACGAGGAAGCGGTCCGCCGGCTGATCGAGGAGGCCGGCCCGCGGCCCGCGATCCCGCAGGAGGACCTCGACGCGATCTCCGCGTCGGCGCGGTCCGCCTGGCGGGCGCAGGTCCGGCGAAGCCGGCGGAGGCCCTCGCGTCTACCTCTGGCGACAGCCCTGGCCGCGATGCTGGCGTTGGCCGTCGGTCTCGCCTGGTGGCGGGGCTCGCGCGAGGATGCTCCACCTCTTACCGTCGCCCGGGTCGAGGCGGTGTCCGGTCCTGTCCAGCTGGCCAGGGGAGAGACGATTCCGCTCGGGGAGACGCTGCGGACCGGGCAAGGAAGGGCTTCGCTGAAGCTGGCCGGCGGCGCGACGGTGCGTGTCGACGTGGAGACGCGCCTGCGCTTCGCCTCCGCAACCGTCCTGGAGTTGGAGCAAGGTGGGCTCTACGTGGACACGGACACCGGTTCCGCCGTGGAGGTCCGGACATCGGCGGGCACGGCTAGGGATATCGGCACGCAGTTCATGGTCCGGGTCCTGGATTCCGGAATGCTCGTGCGGGTCCGCGACGGCGCGGTCCTCACCGAGCAGCGGGGCCGCACCTGGCGCACCCAGTCGGGACAGGAGCTGGTCCTACGCCAGGACGGGACGTCGGAGCAGCGCACCGCTGCCCATCACGGTCCTGGCTGGGGCTGGATTCTGGCGGCCTCCCCCGGCTTCGACATCGAGGGCCGCAGCCTGGCGGACTTCCTCGACTGGATCTCCCGCGAGACTGGATGGCGGATCGTTCTCGACGAAGGGATCCCGGAATCGGCCGCGCGGACCTTGCTGCACGGCAGCCTCGGAGAGCTGCGGCCCGACCAGGCGCCGTTCGCCGTGCTGCCCGGGGCCGGGCTTGAAGGCGAGCTCGAAGACGGCACCCTGACCGTCCGGCTCAGAAGTCCCAGATGACGCCGAGCGAAGGGAAGATGCCCGGCCAGTTCTCCTCCCGCAGGCGGACCGTGCCGGCATCCTCGTCCAGCTCCACGTCGAACCCCGCGAGGTTGTGCCGGTCGTAGACGTTCTGGATGTCCACGAAGAATGTCAGGCCGCCCGAGCGCAGGTCCCAGCGGCGGCTGGCCCGCAGGTCCAGGCGGTGATAGGTGGGAAGGCGCCCGCTGTTCAGACGTCCGAACACCGCCGCAAGCTCGGGCTCTTCTTCGGGCTCCTCCGAATCAGGGACAAGGCGCGCCTCGACCGGCGTGGCCGGCCAGCCGGTATGGTACCGCCAGGCCGTGTTGAGGCTCCACTGCCTGGGGAGCCGGAAGTTGAAGTCCAGGGTCAGCGTGTGCGGCTGGTCTAGGGAGCGCAGGACTTGTTCACCTGAAATCCGGTCTTCGGCCCGCGCGTAGGAGTAGGCGAGCCACCAGTCGAAGCCCGTGCCCCGGCTGCCGCGCACCAGGAGCTCGATCCCCTCGGCCAGGCTCCGCTCGGGAGCGATGCGGAC
>JANOCF010001127.1:0-13430 GCA_031412055.1 Holophagales bacterium
GATGATCCCGAAGGCGCCGCCGTTGAGCTCCGACCGGCCCTGCTCCGCCCTTGCCGAGATCACCACGATCGGGACCGGCGGAAGCGTGCCGTGTCTCTGCCGCCTCAGCTCGCGGATCAGCGAGATGCCGTCCTGGCCCGGCAGCATCAGGTCCAGCGTCATGGCCGCGTAGCTCCGCTCGGCCAGGAACCGCTTCGCCTCCGCGGCGTCGTAGGCCACGTCCACTCCGTAGCCCTCCCCTTCCAGCATCATGCACAGCAGCCGGGCGACGTCCTGGTCGTCCTCGCAGACCAGGATGCGGACCAGCCGGTCCGACGGCTCCCCCGAAGAGACCTGCGCGGGGACCCACTCCGGCATGTCGAAGGAAAACGTCGTCCTCCCCGGCTCGGACTCGAACCAGATCCGGCCGCCGTGCCGCTCGACGATCGCCCTGGAGATGCTGAGGCCGAGGCCGGTGCCCCCCTTCAGCCGGGTGGTGGAGGCGTCGGCCTGCGCGAACTTCTCGAAGATTCGCGCCCGGAAGTCCGGCGAGATCCCCGGGCCGCGGTCCGTGACCGAGACGCAGACCCGGTCTCCTTGCCGGGCCACGCCGATCTCGACCGCTACACCGCGGGGTGAGAACTTGGCCGCATTGGAGATCAGGTTCGCCAGCACCTGCTGCAGCCGGTCGCCGTCCGCCCAGACCTTCAGCCCCGGCTCGGCCTGCACGATCCGGAGGTCGACTCCGTAGGGCTGGGCATAGGCGCGGTTGCCCTCCAGCGCATGCTCGATCAGCGGCGTCAGCTCGATCGGGCTGAAGCGGAACGCCATCTTGCCCGACTCGATCTTCTCGATGTCCAGGATGTCGTTGATGAGCCGCACCAGGCGCTCGCTGTTGTTGGCGGCGATCTCGACCAGCGGCCGGACCTTCTCCGGCAGCTCGCCGGCGACGCCCGCGGCCAGCAGCCCCAGCGAGCCGCGGATCGAGGTCAGCGGCGTGCGCAGCTCGTGGCTGACCACCGAGATGAACTCGTTCTTCATCTCCTCGACGACCTTGCGGTCGTGGACGTCCCGGGCCACGGCATAGATCAGGCCCTCCTCCGGAATCCCGGTGGCCCGCCAGGAAAGCCAGCGGAAGGAGCCGTCCTTGGTGCGGTAGCGGTTCTCGAAATCGACGGTCCTGCCTGCCTGGCTGAGGCCCTTCGTCTCACGGGCGGTCCTCTCCACGTCCTCGTGATGAACGAAATCGACAAAGGGACGCGCCTTCAGCTCGTCGAGCGAAAAGCCGAGCGTCTTCTCCCAGGCCGGGTTGAGCTGCTTGAAGTAGCCGTCGAAGCTGGCGATGCAGAGCATGTCCAGGGAGAGGTGGAAGAAGCGGTCCCGCTCCTCCTCCACCCGCAGGCGCTCGTTGACCTCCTGCTGCAGGGCGGCGTTGGAAACCGCCAAAGCGGCAGCGCTCTCGTCGGCGCGGCGGAACAGGCGGTACATGTTTCCCAGAAGCCCGGTCAGGACGCTCAGGTAGCTGAGATTCTTCGCCAGGTGCCCGGCGTTGAACGCCGGGTCGAACGGCATGGACAGAGGCATGAAGACGACCTGCCCCAGAAGTCCCAGGACGAGAGACAGGAGCAGCCAGCGCTCGAAGTCGTTCCGGAGCCACTCGCCCTGCCGCAGACAGCCGATCACGGCGCCCAGGAAGAGAAAGGCCGGGATGAGCTCGGCCGGCCTCGGGAAGAGGAGGTCGGGGAAGTAGGCGTTGGGCAGCGGGGTAAAGGTGAAGAAGATGAAACAGGCCGCGGTCACCAGGCCCGTGGCGACGTACACGTAGCCTTCCTTGAGGGGAGCTTCCCGCTCCGCCCTGGATGAGGAGCGGTAGCTCAGGATGATGAGCGAGGCCAGGAAGATCCGGGAGGCCAGAAAGCTCCACGGGCTGACCGACAGCTCCGGGGTGCGGAACCGCTCCACAAAGAAGGTGGAGGTGGCGTAGGCGTGATAGCCGTCGAGGATCGCCGTCCCCAGGAAACCGGCGCCCAGCAGCAGGAAGCGGTTGCTCTTGCGGCTGTAGAAGCGGACCAGGGCGATGGCGGCCACGCCTGTCGCCAGCAGACAGGAGACAGTCTCCTGAAGGGTATGGATGTGCGCCCCGCCCGGAAGCCCGGCACGAAACATCAGGTAGCCGGCGCAGAGCAGCCCCAGGGCCGCCACGGACGGTCCCCATCGGTGCATCAGCCGCTCCACTCGTTTCGCTGCACCAACGGAAGCTGGAGCGCCCTTTCACGGTCCAGATCGAGCGAGCCCACGTGCAGCGCGAGCGGAGATTGCACCCACTTGTAGATCGAGCGGCTGAAGAGCGTGGCAAAGCGCTTCTCCCAGCCGTCCAGCTTCCCGGCGTCCAGGTCCGGGAAGGGCATGAGCTCGTCCTCCGCGGCCTGGGCAGGCATCCGGTCGACATTGGACCGGATGGCCCCGACGGTCGGGTCGACGTTGGCGACGGCAATCTGGATCAGTCTCATGTTGCTAGAAGATCTCCAGCTCTGGAACCACGGAGGCGATCCGGTCGAAATCCCGGTCGCTGTGCAAGAGGAGAAGCCCATGTTCAATCGCGGTCTGGGCTACCAGGCAGTCGATGGTGCTGCGGATCGTCAGACCTGCTCTACGGCAACGTGCGCAGATCCGGGCTGCCTCCACGTGGGTCGCCAGCGGGTCCGCGGGATGGAAGAAGAGCTGCGTCCGGAGATAGGTCTCCAGACGGGCGAAGCTCGCCTCCGAGTCCGTGCCCTGAAGAATCTCCTGGAGGATCAGAGAGGTAATTCCGAAGGGCTTTCCTTCGTCGAGGATGTCTTGAAGCTTGGCGACCGAAGTCGTTACGTTCCCGTGGAGATAGTCGATCCAGACTGACGTGTCCACCAGGAACACGCTTAGGGTTCCTCGTTCCGCAGCCGCTTGTAGTCGTAGTCCGGCCGGATCCCGCCCGTACCCCGCAGCTCTCGCACGTCCAAGCGGCGGTGGTTCGCGATGAACTCCCGCAGAGCGAGGTGTACTAGATCCTTCTTCGTGCTCACCTTCGCGTAGCGGAAGGCCTCCTCCAGCAAGGAATCGTCCAGGTCGATGTTAGTTCGCAACGCATACACCTCCCATGTGTATGAATGCTATCCCAGCGTTAGCCTGTAGACAAGCTCGCCTTGCAGAAGCTACCCTCCGGCCGTGCCTGCCCACACCGTCCACCTGATCGACGCCAGCCCTTACATCTTCCGGGCCTACTATTCCCTCCCCGGAACCATCCGCGACCCCAAGGGCGCGCGGGTCGGAGCCGTGTACGGTTTTGCGAGCTTCCTGCTCAAGTTGATCGCGGACGAAGGGGTCACCCATCTCGGGGTGACCTTCGACCGCAACCTGAACGGCAGCTTCCGCAACCGCTTCTACCCCGCCTACAAGGAGCAGCGGCAGCCTCCTCCGCCGGACCTGGTGACCCAGATCGATCCGTGCGTCGAGGTCGCCTCGGCGCTGGGCGCCGCCACCTTCATCGACGACGAGTACGAGGCGGACGACCTGATCGCGGCCCTGACCGTACAGCTCACCGAGGCAGGGCACAAGGTCGTCGTCGTGACCTCGGACAAGGATCTGGCCCAACTCGTGAATGACAAGGTCTCGCTCTACGACTTCGGCAAGGGAGAGCGCTATACGGCCAAAGAGGTGGAAGAGAAGTTCGGCGTGCGGCCCGACCAGATCACGGATCTCCTTGGCCTCGCGGGCGACCCGGTGGACAACATTCCCGGGGTGAAGGGCATCGGCCGGAAGTCGGCAGCCGAGCTGCTGGAGATCTACGGCCACGTGGAGGACCTGTACGAGCAGCTGGACGACGTGCGGTTCGCGAAGATCCGTGCCGCCAAGAGCCTCTACTTCCGCCTCGCCGAGGGGCAGGAGAGCGCGCTCCTCTCCAAGGTCCTCGCCACCGTGGCCTACGACGCCCCGGCCAAGGCCGACATCGAAGAGCTGGCTTACCGGGGCGCGCACTCAGAGCGGGTGGACGAGCTTTTCACCCGCTTTGGTTTCAAGGGAATCCGGGAGAGGGTGCCGGAGCGCCCTGTCCAATAAACATGAGAGCCCAACTGGAGCTTAGCTGACATGCTCGCGCCTCAAATGCCCAGGCTCCTGGCCATTCTCCTGTTCTACGTCATTGCGGTCGGCTGCGCCGGCCGGAACAAACCGGAGACCGTGCCCTCCACCGTTCCCTCCGACCCTTCCGAGACCGCGCCGCCGGCCAGCGCGGTGGAGCCGTCTCTGCGCGAGCTCTGCCGAGAAGGCGAGCCCGTGGAGCAGGACCTGCTCGACAACAGCCGCCGCGTGATTGCCGAAACCTTCTGCGGCGCCACCCTCTGGTTCGATGGGCTCTTCGGTCATCCCGACGTCGAGAACGCCCGCTCGGTGTCCGGCCGCGTCGAGCTGTCCACGATCTACACCGAAGCGGATGGCACCGAGCCCAGGGCCCGGCTCCGCCTCAAATACGACCTGCCGAACCTCGACAGGCGGCTCAACCTCTTCCTCGGCCGGGACGACCGCGACGATTTCGTGCAGGGACGCCAGGAAGGGTTCTCCATCCGCTCGTCGGTATTCGGAGTGGAGACCGATGACCGCTGGTTGGCCGGGCTCGGGTACTCGCCCCCCGGGCGGTGGAAGGAACGTCTCGACTTCCGCGTCGGAGGCCGCCTGAGCTCGGCTCCCGAGGTTTTCGTGCAGGGCCGCCTGCGGCGCAACGTGTTCCTGGGCGAGCGATCGGTCTGGCGCCTGCGCGAGACCGTCTTCTACGAAAACCGCGACGGTTTCGGCTCGACGTCGAGCGCCGACTTCGATTACGTCCTGCGGCGGGCGCTCCTTTTCCACTGGGGGACGGTGGGCACGGTCTCGGAGTCCACCGACGGCCTGGACTGGCGTTCGGCGACGGTGCTCTATCAGAACCTCGGATCGAGATCAGCGCTCGCCTATGAGCTCTTTCTGCGCGGCTCGACCGGCGACGACGTCGACTTGCGCGAGTACGGCGCTCGTACCGTGTACCGGAGGCCCCTGAATCGCGAATGGCTCTACGGCGAATTGATCGGCGGCTACACCTGGCCCCGCGAGTCTCTCGACGAGCGGCGCGAGGGATCGGCGCTGATCGGGTTCGGCCTCGAGCTGCTGTTCGGCCAAGATCCATACTGACTCTGGACCCGAGAGCACCTGCCGCTGAAGGCTAAAAATTGCGGAGGAAGCGGTGCTCATGAAGCGCCTGCGGGGAGGGGCGCCTCGGTGACGGGCGGGTTGTCAGGGGGTGCACTGTCAGCAGGCGCACGGCGGAGCTGCCACCCCCGCCAGATGACGTAGAACGCGGGAATCACCGCCAGCGTGAGGATGGTGAGCGAGATGAGCCCGCCCCAGAGCGGCGCCGCCACCCGCTTGGCGACGTCCGAGCCCACGCCGGTGTCGATCATCACGGGCACGAGGCCCACGATGTTCATGCCCACGGTCATGACGAGCGGCCTGACCCTCAACGTGGCCGACTCCACAGTCATGTCGATCAGGTCGCTCAGAGACCGCAGGCGCCCCTCCTTGCGCCAGGTCTCGAAGCCCTGGTCGAGGTACACCATCATGATCGAGGCGGTCTCGGTGGCGATGCCCAGGAGCGCGATCATGCCGACCCACACCGCCATGGACGTGTTGAACTCCAGCAGGTACATGAGCCAGATGGAGCCGATGGCGGCAAACGGCACCGAGAGCATTACGATCAGCGCCTGGGTCAGACCCTTGAAGTTCAAATAGAGAATCAGGAAGATCAGCAGCAGCGTGAGCGGCACGACAATCTTCATGCGGGCCTGGATGCGCTCCAGGAACTCGTACTGCCCCGTCCACTTCAAAAAAGTGCCGGGCTCGAGCTTCAGCTCCCGGTCGACTTTTTCCTTCGCTTTCTTCACGTACCCGCCGATGTCCCTGCCCGTGACGTCCACGTACACCCAGCCCGTGAGGAGCCCCCCTTCGCTCTTGATCATCGGTGGCCCCATGGTGGCCTTGAACTCACCCAGCTGCCCCAGGGGGATCTGCGCCGCCGGGCTCGACCCCATGCCGCCAGACCCGCCCGGACCGGCCGCCGCCATGCCAGCTCCTCCCGGCGCAGCGGGCGCCCCGTCCTGCGTGGGGACGGACACGAGCACCCCGCGCAGCTTCTCCACGCTGCTCCTGAGCTCCCTCGGGTAGCGGACGTTGATCGTGTACCGCTCGCGCCCTTCGACGGTCGTGTCGACGTCGATGCCCCCGATGGCCGTTTCCACGACTTGCATCACCTCCATTAGCTTCAGGCCGTGCCTCCCGATGGCGGCGCGATCAGGCACGAAGTCGAGGAAAAAGCCGCCGAGCTCCCGTTCGGCGTAGACCGATTGCGTCCCCGGGACGTCCTTGAGGATCCGCTCGAGGTCTTCGGCGACGACCGCGATGCTCTTCAGGTCCTTCCCGAAAACCTTGATGCCGATCGGCGTCCGGATCCCGGTCGTGAGCATGTCCACGCGCGCCTTGATGGGCATCGTCCAAGCGTTCTGAATTCCGGGCATCTCGAGTGCCTTGGACATCTCCGCGATCAGGAGGTCCTTGGTCATCCCGGACCTCCACTCCTCCGGAGGCTTGAGCATGATGACTGTCTCGAACATCGAGAGGGGCGCGGGATCGGTGGGTGTCTCGGCCCGGCCGGCCTTGCCGAAGACCCGCTCAACCTCGGGGAACTTCCGCAAGATCCCGTCCTGGACCTGGACCAGGCGCTTTGCCTCCTCAATGGAGATGCCGGGGACGGTGATGGGCATGAAGAGGATGGAGCCCTCGTCGAGAGGGGGCATGAACTCCGATCCGAGCCTGCTCCACGGGTAGATCGTCACCAGGAGAAGAGCGATCACGGCCAGAGCCACGACGTACCTCCCGCGTACCAGGACACGGAGCGCCGGCCGGTAGGCCGCGATGAGGAGCCTGTTGATGGGGTTCTTCATCTCGGGACGAATGCGCCCGCGGACGAAAGTGACCATGAGCGCCGGCACGAGCGTGACGGACAGCAGGCACGCGAACGCCATCGAGAAGGACTTGGTGTAGGCGAGAGGCTTGAAGAGCCGGCCTTCCTGCGCCTCCAGGGTGAAGATGGGGAGGAACGCCAGCGTGATGATGAGGAGCGACGCAAAGATGGAAGGCCCCAACTCGCGCGCCGCCTCGATCACGACCTCTGTGCGGTCTTTCCGCCCGCTCTCGCGCTCGAGCTTCTTGTGGGCGTTTTCCACCAGCACGACGGCGGAGTCCACCATGTCGCCAACGGCGATGATGATGCCCGCGAGAGACATGATGTTGGCGCTCATGCCCATGAGGTACATGGGGATGAAGGCAAGGGCCACCGCGATGGGAAGCGTGATCGCCGCCACCAGCGCCGAGCGCACATGGAAGAGAAAGAGGACGATCATCAACACCACCGTCACCATGACCAGGGCGAGGTTGCTGGTGAGCGTCTTCACGGAGCCGCGGATGAGCGGAGCGCGGTCGTAGGTCGGGACGAGCTCCACTCCGGGGGGGAAGCCGGGACGCAGCTCCTCGATGCGGGCTTTCACACGATCGATCACATCGAGCGCGTTCTCCCCGTAGCGCATCACGACGATGCCTCCGACGACCTCGCCCTCGCCATCGAGCTCCGCCAGGCCGCGGCGGATGTTGCCGCCCACCTGGATTTTCGCGATGTCCTTGAGGCGCACGGGTGTGCCCCGCGAATCCGTCGCCACCGCGATCTCCTCCAGGTCCTCCTTGCGGGTGACGTAGCCGAGGCCGCGGATGGCGTATTCGTGACCCGCCACCTCCAGCACGCGCCCGCCTACATCTCCGTTCGACATGCGGATGGCAGCCACGACGTCCGCCAGCGAGAGGCGATAGGCCTGGAGCCGGATGGGGTCGATCTCGACCTGATACTGCTTCTCGTACCCTCCGAGGCTCGCCACCTCCGCCACGCCAGGGACAGACGACAGGGAGTAGCGCAGGAACCAGTCCTGGAAGCTCCGCAGCTCTTGCAGCGTGGCGCACGGTGGCTGGTTCCCTTCCTTGCACCGGCTCACGAGCGCGTACTCGAAGACCCAGCCGACGCCGGTGGCATCCGGCCCCATCTGCGGCGTCACCCCCGGCGGCATCCGGCCCTGGACCTTGGACAGGTATTCGAGGACGCGCGAGCGCGCCCAGTAGATGTCGGTCCCGTCCTCGAAGATGACGTACACGAAGGACATGCCGAACATCGTGAAGCTGCGGACCACCTTCACCTTGGGGGCGGCGAGAAAGGTCGTGACGAGCGGATAGGTGACCTGATCCTCAACCAGGGTGGGCCCTCTGCCCATCCATTCGGTGAACACGATCACCTGGGTATCCGAGAGGTCCGGCAGGGCGTCGAGAGGGGTGTTGAGGATGGAGTAGATGGCACCCGCGAGGAGCAGCCCCGTCGCAAGGAAGACGAGGAACCGCTTCCTCGCCGAATAGTCGATGATGCGCTCGAGGATACCCATCGGGCGGCTCAATGGCCGGAGTGGGCGGAGGCCGCGCCCCCGGCGGCGGCGGCTCGGAGACGGCTCTCGGAATCCAGCAGGAACTGGCCGGTCTGGGCGATGGACTCTCCCTCCTTTAAACCAGAGAGAACCTGCACCAGGCCCCCGAGGGAGATCCCCACCTCGATCGCCCGAGGCTCGAAGTGCCCGCCCTCGTGGGCGACGAACACGATCTTGCGCTCCCCGGTGTCGATGACGGCGTCCTCGGGGATCGCGATGCCCTCGCCGAGGTCGACGTCGATCATCACCGTGGCGTACATGCCCGGCTTGAGGATCGCCGCCGGATTGGCAAACTCGATCCGGGCCTTCGCGGTGCGGGTGGAGCCGTCGACCGTCGGGCTGACGAAGGCCAGCCTGCCCCCGAGCTTCTGTCCGGGAAGGGCATCGACGGTGAGGCGTGCCTCCTGGCCCAGCTTCACCTGCGCAAGGTCGCGTTCCTGCACATCGGCGAGCACCCAGACGCGCTCCAGGTCGGCGATGACGTAGAGGGCGGTCATGGGATCGACCGCGAGGCCGGCCACGGCCTGCTTCTCCACGACGGTCCCACGCTGCGGTGAATTGATGGTGATGTAGCGCTGCGGGACTCCCGTGCGGTCGATCTCCGCCAGGACTCCGCGCGGCACGTCGAACAGCTCGAGGCGCTGACGCGAGGCCGCCGCCAGGCTCCTGGATGCGTTGCGGGCCGGGTCTGCCACCTTGTCTTCCGGGATCCGCCCGAGCGCGGCCTTCGACGCGAGGTACTCGTGCTGAGCCGCCAGCAGGTCCTGGCTGTAGATGGTGAAGAGCGGCTGCCCCTTCTGGACCTTCTGGCCGACGTAGTTCACGAAAATCTGCTCGATGAAGCCCTCGAACTTCACGTGAACCTGCGACGCCCGCTTCTCGTCGGCGCTCACCAGGCCCACCGTGCGGATGGTCTTCTGGAGCCGGGTGCGGGACACCGGTACGGTTCGGATCCCGAGGAGCTGCCGCCGGCTGTCGTCCACCTGGACCGGGGCATAGCCGGGAATGCCGGGCCCGGCCGGCATGGGAGCCGTTCCCTTGGCGGCCGAAGAGGCGCCGCCGCCATGCTGGCTGTGATCGGGTGCGCCGCTCTGGCCAGCCGGAGGCGCGCTGCCACGGGCTGCCGGCTCGGCCTCCTTGCCCTTGCCTCCGCAGGAGGCGGCTCCCACCAGCAGGGCCATGCCCGCAACGGCCATCCACATTCTCATCGGGAAACGCCGCCTTTCTCTCCCAAGGCCCGAGCGAGGTCCACCAGCGCCAGCTCGCGCTCCACGCGCAGGGTTGTCCGCGACAGACGCCGTTGCGCGACGACGCGCATGGCGTCGAGGATCTCGAGCACGTTGGTCTTGCCCGCAGGGAACGCCGCCAGGGCCGCATCGAACGTCTGCTGTGCCCGGTCGAGAAGCTCGGTCTCGAGGATCTCCGAGCGACGATGCACACGCGAAAGACGCGCAAGGGCCTGCTCCACCTCGGCCCGGACCATGGCCTCCATAGCGCTCCGGTCCCGATCCGCGGCGCTCGCGCGAAGGTCTGCCACCGCGCTGTCGATGCGCTGCTTGCGGCCGATCCACAGCGGAACGCTGACGGTTACCATCCCTCCGATGGTGTCTTCCTCGCCCAGCCGAGCGTCGTAGAAGGCCCCGAGCATGAAATCCGGGTAGTACTCGCGCCGAGTGACTTCTGCCATGGCCCGCTTACTCTCCGCCATGGCGGCCATTTCCTGGACCTCGGGCCTCTGCGCAAGCGCCCGGGGCATCAGCGCGGCGCGGTCGAGTGGGAATTCGGGGGACCAGGCCTCCAAGGGCTCGCCCACGGGCTCTTCGGCGGGATGGTCGCGAAGCGCGTTCAGCATCGCAACCATCTCCTGTCGCTCGGCCTCCAACATGGCCAGCTCGTCGTCCAGCATGCTGGCCTCGGTCTGCATCTTCAGCACGTCGTGGTGCATTGCCATGCCCGAAGCGAGCCGGCCCGTCACGACCTCCACGAGCACGTCTGCGATCGCCCGTTGCTCCCGGTTGACGCGGCGAGCCTCCATGTTGAGATAGAGGCCGTAGTAGATCCGCTTCGCCTGCGTGACGGCGTCGACCAGGACGGCCCTTTCCCTCGCCTCGGCCACCCGGGACTCGCCTTCGGCCACGCGCGTCATCCGCTCCCTCTTTCCGCGCCAAGGCAGCATCTGGTTGGCCTGCACACGCAGCATCGGCATGCCGCCAGTGAGGGTCGTGGGAACCTCCTCGGTCATGAGCGTGAGTTGGGGATCGTCCAGGGCGCGGGCCCGAGGGATTGCCTGGCGCATGGCCTCTGCCCGCAGCGCCTCCGCCGCGGCACCAGGGCTACGGGCGGCGACCTCGCGGACGAGGGCATCCAGAGACAACGACGCTGGCTCTTGAGCGGATGCGAGGGCCGAAGGAAGCAGCCCCAGCAGCCCCACGAGGAGCCACGGGCGCGCCGTGGCCCTATGCACCGAAAGTCCCATGGAGGCGGATGACCTTTATCAGCGTCCGTCCTCCAAGGTTTCGAGCTCCACTGCCACTCCCATGCCGGAAGTCTAGCACTCGATAGGAACCCTTCACTCTAGGCCCTCCTCAGGCACCGCCGCGACGGAGGATCGACTCCTTCGCACCTCGCGCTGCCCGCAACGCTGACGCTAGGCGGAGCTCCTCCACGCACAGCCCGGGATGGGTCAGCGGCAGATCGTGGCCGCCGCCGGGCACGGCCCTGAAGGAGACACCGGGGAATTGCCGGGTGAGCTGCTCCAGGTAGCGGGGGTCGGTGATCCCGTCCTCCCCGCCCAGCACCAGGCGGACCGGCACGCGGATCTCCCGGAGCCACGCCTCTCCTTCGGCGGGCAGGATGACCTTCGACATCGTCTCCCAATACGAGTCCCAGGTATGGCTGGACGTGTCCTTCGCGACTTGAGCGGGCAGGCCGGGCCGCAGCAGCCGCACCAGCGCCGTGGAGACGCCAGGGTGATTGTGGAACCATCTGCAGGTCCACCGCGCCAGAGGCGAATCGAAGACGAGGAGCCCCCCCAGGGGGCCGGTGCGGGCGACGCCTTTGCGCGCGGTTTGCGGGTCGGGATAGAGAGGCGGACCGAAGGCAACGACGGCCCGCACGAGCCGGGGGTGGCGAACCGCCAGCCGAAGAGCCACAAGAGTGCCGAAGGAGTGGGCTCCGACCACGGCCGGCTCGTCGACACCCAGCTTCCGGAGAGTCGCCGCCACCGCATCGGCGTGCTCGTCGGGACTGTACCCCTCGGGCGGTTTCGGGGACTCTCCAAAGCCCAGCAGGTCGGGGACGACGAGGCGGTGCTCGGCGGCGAGGGCATCGAACGCCGCCCCCCAGTAGCGGTTCGAGCCCACCAACCCGTGCAGGAGCACGATAGGCGGGCCGGACCGTCCCAGGGTCCGCACGGCCAGCGCGCCGTCATGCGCGCCATCCGTGTAACCGCCCGGCGGCTGCCAGTGCACGGAGCGCCTCTCGCGGGCCGCGTAGAGGCCACAGGCCCCCAGGCCCGCCGAGAGCAGCAGGACTGCGGCTCGCACCGCGATCCGCCTTGGGGTTGATCCCTTCATCGTGGCTCCTTTCAGCTCAAAGATTCGCCTTCCGCAGCCGTAACGCGTTGCCGATCACCGAGACCGAACTGAGGCTCATCGCCGCCGCGGCGAAGATCGGGTCGAGCAGGATCCCGAAGACGGGGTAGAGCACACCCGCCGCGACCGGCACGCCGAGGGCGTTGTAGATGAAGGCGAAGAAGAGGTTCTGCCGGATGTTGCGGATCGTCGCTTCGCTTAGCCGGCGTGCCCTCACGATGCCGCGCAGGTCTCCCTTGACCAGGGTCACCCCGGCGCTCTCCATGGCCACGTCGGTGCCGGTGCCCATGGCGATGCCCACCTCGGCCCGGGCCAGGGCCGGCGCGTCGTTGACGCCGTCGCCGGCCATGGCCACGACCCGGCCTTCTCCCTGGAGGCGCTCGATGACAGCGACCTTCTGGTCCGGCAACACCTCGGCGATCACCTCGTCGATGCCGACCCGTTTCGCCACCGCCTCCGCCGTGGTCCGGTTGTCGCCGGTCAGCATGACGACCCGTAGACCCAGCTCGCGGAACTGGCGGAGAGCCTCCGGGGTGCTCTCCTTGATCGGGTCGGCCACTCCGAGCAGCCCGGCGGGCCGGCCGTCCACGGCAACGAACATCACGGTCTGGCCGTCGCGGCGCATCTCGTCGGCCTTTCCCGCGAGGTCGACGAGCCCGACGCCCAGATCCTCCATCAGGGCCCGGTTGCCGAGCGCCAGCGCCCGCCCTTCGACCATCCCTTTCACCCCTTTGCCGGTGATCGACTCGAAGCCGGAGGCCGGGGCGGCTCCGGCGCCGCGCTCCTCCGCCCCGGCGACGATCGCCGCCGCCAGCGGATGCTCGCTACCCCTCTCCAGTCCCGCCGCCAATCGCAGCAGGTCTTTCTCCTCCCATCCCGGGGCCGGCAGCACAGAGACCAGCTTGGGCTTGCCCTCGGTGAGAGTGCCCGTCTTGTCCACGACAAGAGTGTCCACCTTCCGCAGGACCTCGATCGCCCCGGCGTCACGGAACAGCACTCCCGACGTCGCCCCCTTGCCGGTCGCGACCATGATGGACATGGGCGTGGCGAGTCCCAGGGCACAGGGGCAGGCGATGATGAGGACGGCGACCGCGTTGACGATGGCGTAGGCCATGGCCGGCGCGGGCCCGACTACGGCCCAAACAATGAAGGTGACGGCCGCAATCCCCACGACGAGCGGGACGAACCAGCCCGCGACCTGGTCAGCCAGCCGCTGGATCGGCGCCCGGCTGCGCTGAGCCTCCCCGACCATGCGGACGATCTGTGCCAGCAGCGTCTCCGCGCC
>JANOCF010001128.1:0-8020 GCA_031412055.1 Holophagales bacterium
CCCGAGCGAGAGCGCCCCGCTGATCGATCCGGGCAAGGACGTGGACGGATTCCTGAGGAATGCGGACGAGATGCTGCGGCAGATTCCCGAAGGGGCGACCGTGCTCACCGGGCACGAGCCGCCGGTCACGGGCACGGCGGACTTCCAGACGCGGATCCGCAACCTCCGCGTGGCGATCGACTTCCTGCGGACCCGGATCGCGGCGGGCGAAGGCCCGGAGGAGATCGAGCGGCAGGTCGCCAAAGCCGGCCTGCCCTTCCCCCTTCCGGGCCCGTGGATTCGCTACCTGGTCGAGATGCTTACTTCTCCCCCATGAACGGGTAGCGGAAGTCCGTCGTCGGGACGAACGACTCCTTGATCGACCGCTGGGAGACCCAGCGCACCAGGTTCAGCATCGAGCCCGCCTTGTCGTTGGTGCCCGACGCCCGGGCGCCGCCGAAGGGCTGCTGCCCCACCACCGCGCCGGTCGGCTTGTCGTTGATGTAGAAGTTCCCGGCCGCGTGGCGCAGCCGCCGGGCCAGGTGCTGGATGACGTGCCGGTCCTCGGCGAAGATCGCGCCGGTCAGCGCGTACGGGCTCGTCGTGTCGCAGAGGTCCAGCGTCTCCTCCAGCTTCACGTCGTCGTACACGTAGATCGTGAGCACCGGCCCGAAGATCTCCTGCGTCATCAGCTTGAACTTCGGATCGCGGGTCAGGACCACCGTCGGCTCGATGAAATAGCCCTCCGACTTGTCCCCCTTGCCGCCCGCGAGGATCTCGGCCTCGGCCGAATTCTTCGCGAGGTCGATGTACTCCATGATGCGGTCGAAGGAGTTCTCGTCGATCACCGCCGCCACGAAATTGCGGAAGTCGAGCGGCGAGCCCATCTCGACCTGCTTGAGCTGGTCGAGCAGCATCTCCTTGACCTCGGACCAGAGCGAGCTCGGGATGTACGCCCGCGAGCCCGCCGAGCACTTCTGCCCCTGGTACTCGAACGAGCCGCGGATCAGCGCGGTCACCAGCGAGGCGGCATTGGCGGACGGATGCGCGAACACGAAGTTCTTGCCGCCCGTCTCCCCAACGATGCGGGGATACGTCTTGTACTTGGGGATGCTCTCGCCGATCGTCTTCCACATCGACTGGAACACCGGCGTCGAGCCGGTGAAGTGGATGCCCGCGAAGTCTTCGTGCGCCAGCACCGGGTCGCCCACCTTGCTCGCCTTGCCGGGGAGAAAGTTGATCACCCCGTCGGGCATGCCCGCGGCCTGGAGCAGCTTCATGATGTAGTAGTTCGAGAACACCGACGTCGAGGCCGGCTTCCACAGCACCGTGTTGCCCATCAGCGCGGGCGCGGTCGGCAGATTGCCGCCGATCGACGTGAAGTTGAACGGCGACACCGCGAAGACGAACCCCTCCAGCGCCCGGTACTCCGCGCGGTTCCAGATGCCCGGCGCCGACCAGGGCTGATCCGTGTAGAGGTGCCGCATGTAGTAGGGATTGAACCGCCAGAAGTCGATCATCTCGCAGGCGGAGTCGATCTCGGCCTGATAGACCGTCTTCGACTGATTGAGCATGGTCGAGGCGTTGAGAGTGTCGCGCCACGGCCCGGCCAGCAGATCGGCGGCGCGGAGCAGCACCGCGGCGCGGGCCTCCCAGCTCGTCTCCGACCACTCGTGCCAGGCATCCTTCGCGGCCTTGGCCGCGGCTTCCACTTCGGCGGTGCCCGCCTGGTGATAGCGCGCCAGCACGTGCTTGTGGTCGTGCGGGCAGACCGCGGTGCTGATATCGCCCGTGCGCACCTCGCGGCCGCCGATGAGGATCGGAATCTCGATCTCCTCGGCCAGCATCTCGTCCAGGCGCTTCTTCAGGGACTTCTTCTCGGCCGACCCCGGGGCATACGAGCGGACCGGCTCATTGCCCGGGGGGGCGAGGGAAAAGATCGCATTCGACATGCGGCAAGCTCCTTTGAGGGGGTGGTACCTAACAGCGCGGTGATGCTATCAGCGGAGAGTGGCCCAGGCGAAGAGCAGGAAGCCGGCGATCATCAGCGTGCCCCCGATGGGGGTGATCGCCCCGAGGATCCGCGGCCCGCCGAGGGCCAGCGCCGCCACGGTGCCGCTGAAGATCACGCTTCCCAGGAGCAGGCACCAGCCCGCCCCGTCCACCCGCCGCGCGCCGGGCTGGCCATAGAGCCCCACCAGCACCAGGGCGATGGAGCCGTACATCAGGTAGCGCGACGCGGTCTCCCACAGCTCCAGCCCTCGCGGGTCGAGCCGGGCAGCCAGCGCGTGGGCGCCGAACGCGCCGAGCACCACTGAAAGTGCGCCACCAAGGGCGCCGAGAAAAATCCAGTTCATGAAGATCCCCTTCCGGGATCGGAGCTTATCATCGCGCGGCCATGCTGACCATGTTGTCATCCTTGAGGATTATCATTCGTCCCTGCTGTACAATAGAGAGATGAAAGACCAAGAAGTTGCCCGGCTTGCCCAGGTGCTGAAGGCGGCCGTCCGCTTTACAGGAATCTCCCACCGCCAGATCGAGCGCGAGATGGGATTGAGCACCGGTTACCTGAGCCGGATCTTCTCCGGCAAGGTGGAGCTTCGGGTACAGCACGTGCTCGGGGTCTGCCGCGCCATCGACCTGCCTCCCTCGGCGTTCTTCGAGGCCGCATACCCGACCCGGAGTCTCGGCGCCGAGACCAAGCGGCTGGTGGCGGCGCTCCAGGAGTTGCTGCCCGACCCCGATGCCAGCCCCGCTCCCCGTCCAAAAGGAGCCCGCAAGACCGTCCCTCCCCCTCGCCCGCCGTCACGCAGGGTCCTACGGCGCGAGGCTTCCAGCGCGACCTCCCGCCTTCGCCGCCTTCTCGAGAACGTCCTGGAAGAGATGGAGATCGAAGAAGGGGAGATCGAGTACGAGTACCTGGAGGAGGAAGAGGTCTGAGGATAAAAAGGGGGCCTGCCGGCCCCCGTCAAACTTCTACCCTGCCTCAAGTTACGAGCTCGGCGACGGCTCGGCCACAGGCTTGGCATCCTCGACCGGCGGCGGCACCTGCGGCCCCTCCTTCCGGCGGATGATGCGCGGCAGCGGGTTGAGCCCGAACTGCCGGAGCAGGTCGTTGCGGAAGCCGAGCTGCGCCTTCAGGTGCGCGGCGATGCGCGTCCGCATCTCCATGCCGCGACTCTCCAACTCCTTGCGCCTGCCGACGGCGGCGTGGAACTGCGCACGGGCCGCCTCCTGCGCCAGCACAACATCCCGGCTCTCCCCGATGAGGCTCAGCAGCTCGTTATAGAACGGCTGAAGGAACGGCATCTGATCCAGTTGGACCTGGAGACTGCTGGCCAACACTTCCCACGACTCGATACGGTCACTGTAAATCCTCGCGCTGCGCATGACTCTGCTCCTTTAACTGCCAGACATCGTTTCTTAGGTTCGGGACGGGCCGCCCCCCGGGATTCCCGTGCTCCCGGACAGCCCTGGTGGGGAACACCCCCGCGCTGAGTCGATTACAGCAACGTCACCCAACCGGCCTAGCTGGAGAAGTTTGTCGACGGCGGGAAGATAACAAGCACGCCGGTCGCTGTCAATAGCTTCACGATACGGATTTATTTGCAGCGTTTCAGTCGCCTCTTACGGGATGCTCTCGGCGGCGTCGCGGAAGAGCAGCGCGGCGGCGAGGGCTTCCCGGTCGACCTTCTGCGCCCGGAAGATCTTCACCATGTCGCGGGCCTGCTCCTTAGAGAACTCCTTGCAAGAAGAATCTCGACTCGAGCGCCGAGATTCAAAAATCCGCTCTCACTCCGACCGGATCGTCTGCAGCGGATCGGAGCGCAGGGCTTCCAATCCAGGAAGCAGCACCGCCACCAGAGACGTGGCAGCCAGGGTAAAGCCGACGCCCAGGAACGTGAGGGGATCGGCAGGCGTCACTCCATAGAGCAGTCGGGAGAGCGCCTGGGAGGACAGCAGCGCAGCCATGGCTCCCAAGACAAGGCCGAGAGCGATCAGCCGTCCTCCATCACGCAGCACCAGCTTCAAAACGTCTGCGCGTCTGGCCCCGAGAGCCATGCGGATTCCGATCTCCCGCCGCCGCTCCATGGTGGCAAAGCGCATGACGGCGAAGAGACCGCTCAACGCGAGCAGCAATCCCAGGAGGGCAAAAATCCCCAGCACGAGAGAGATCAACCGCTCCCGGGAGCTCGACGCCGCCAGCCGCTCCTCCATGGTGGTCACCCCGTAGAGAGTCTGGTCCGGATTGATCTCCTGGATGGCAGAAGCCACGGCAGGCAGCAGCCCCGGCGCATTCCCGGAGGAGCGCACGACCACGTGATAAGAGGGGTTGGGCATGCTCTCCTGGACGAGAGGGAGGTAGATCAGCGTGGCACGGTCCTGCTTCGGCTGCCGGTTCTCGACCCCACCGGCGATTCCGACCACCTCACGCCAGACTCCGTTGACCCTGAGCTGCCGGCCCAGCGCCGCGCCGCCGGGCCAGGTGCGGTTCGCAAGCGCTTCGTCGACGATCACCACAGGCTGGGAGGTCTCGCGATCGTCCCGCGTAAACGGCCGCCCCTTGCGGATCGGAATCCCCAGGGTACGAAAGAAGGAGGGGCTGACCGCCCAACTGTCCGTGGTAGGCAGACCGGCAAGGTCCTCCTCGATCTGCTCCTCGCGCGTGATGACGAACTGCTGGAAGCCTCCTCCCTGGATGGGAAGGGCGTCCGCAACCGCCACGGACAAGACCCCTGGAATCCGGGCGAGCCGGTCCTGGGCTTCCTGGAGAAAGCGGAAACGGTCCGAGTTGGTCGTGTATTCGTACTTGTTCAGGAACACGTCCACGGTCAGCACATTGCGAGGGTCGAACCCGAGCTGGCGGCCGGCAAGGGTCTGGAAGCTGCGGAGCACCAGGCCCTCTCCGGCCAGAAGCACGAACGAAAGGGCCAGTTGCGCAATCACCAGCAGCCCCCAGAGCTTTCGGCTACGGAACCGGGAGGCGCCGGGCCCGGCTTCAGCAAGCCGCTGCCGCTCATCCACGCGGCCCAGGACGGGCGCCAGCCCGGCGAGCACGCCGCAGACGGCCGCCACTCCGAACAGGAAGCCCACCAGCCGCATGTCGAGTTCAGGAGCCGTGCCGCTCGGCAGCAACGAGGCTGAAAGGGGAAGCAGGATCCGCAACGTCAGGTGCCCCACAAGGAGCCCGACCCCTCCGGCAGCCAGGCCCAGGAAAAGGCACTCCAGAAGGAGTTGGCGGGCGACACGCTTCCGCGAAGCCCCCAGCACCGACCGCATGGCCAGCTCAGGCTGGCGCAGGATCAACCGGCCGAGCAGCAAGTTGGAGAGATTCGTGCACGAGATGAGCAGGACGAGCGCCACGGAGCCGAAAAGCATCCACAGCAGGTGCCGCAGATCCCCGAGCAGCTCATCCCGCAGGGTCGCGATGTGGAAGACCATTCCCTGCTTGAAGGCGTAGTCGTCGATGCCCGCGAGCCCCTGGCTGAGGCGCTGCATCTCGTCGCGTGCCTGCGCCACGGTGACCCCATCCTTCAGGCGCGCCAGGACCCGAGGGTAGTAGGTCATGGTGACGGGATACCCGAGAGCCTGGAAGACGTAGAGAGGGCGGGGCACCCAGAGATCCGCTTCGGGGAACCGGACGCCCGGAGGCAGCACGCCGGCGATGGTCCGCGACGTGCCGCTGACTTGAATGCGTCTTCCGATCACCGCCGGGTCGCCGCCGAAACGGCGTTGCCAGAGGCGGTGGCTCAGGATCGCCACGGGATCGGCGCCGGTCTCGTCTTCCTCCGTGAAGGTCCGGCCCAGGACCGGCCTGATGCCAAGGATCTCGAAGAAAGAAGGAGAGGCCGCCGCACCCTGAACCCGTTCCACCCCCTCCGTCCCGGCAAGATCGAACCCGATCGTCTCCTGGGCGACGTACAGGGCCACGAGGTCGAAGGAGCGCGCCTCGGCCTCGATCAGGAAGACGTGATCCGGCGACAAGGCGCGCCGTGTCGTGGAGTCGGGGCGTGCCTGGGAGATCAGCACGATCCGTTCCGCGTCGGCGTAGGGAAGCGGGCGGAGCAGGTAGGCATCCACCAGGGTGAAGACCGCAGCCGTGACTCCCACGCCCAGCCCGAGCAGGAGGGCCACGGAGATTGTGAAGCCGGGCCTTCGGACCAGGGCTTTGAGGCCCTGGCGCAAATCATCCATCACCATCCCCATCCCCATCCCCATCCGGTCCCTAGGCCTGGGCGCGAAGCTGGCGGATGCGGGCCAGGAAGGCTTCGCGTTCGGCGGCGCTCACGCTGGGCGGACTTTCAAAGAGAACCCGCCGGTCAGCCCGCCGCACGACGATCTTCCACGGCGTTTTCGGTGGATCCACGATCTCCAGGATCTCGCCATGGGGGTCCTGCAGGATCGGAATCGCCAAGCCGAAGTTCTCCCGGGTCTGCCGGGCCTCGTCGGGGCTGGAGAAGCTCATCACCGCAGCCACCTCGATGTCGTGCCGCTCCTGGTCAAGCTGGCTGAGGCCCTTCAACTCCGGCAGGCAGGCGGCGCAGTCAGCCGGTGTGAACAGGAAGAGGATGAGATGCTCCGACTCCCCCTCCGAAAGCTCCATGGATTGACTCTCGCTCACGAGCAGGGGGCGGGAGAGCAACGCGCCGATCTGCTCGGCATCCAGCGGCTGTCTCGCCTGGGGCGATCCGGCCTTCAGGAGGCGAGGCAGCCTCCAGCCGATCACGGCCACCGAGGCCACGATGAGGAGGATGCAGAAGGCGTAGGCAAGACGGATGCGTGACGGGCCGGTCGATCCGTTGGCGCTCATCGTCCTGCCTTCCCCGGAGGTGGGAGGGTGAGAGCGTACTCGCCGATCTCGAAGCTTCCCTTGAGCGCCTTCACGAACAGGAGATGGCCATCCCGGGTCTTGCCAGCCAGAGTCCCCGGCGGCTTGAGATCGGTCACAACCTGCCGCCCCTTGCCATCGAACACCGCCAGCAGCCCGTCCTTCCCCTTGGGGCCGCGGATCGCCACCACGGCGTGCCCGCCGACAGCCAGCACCCGGTCCAGAAGATAGGAGCTGTCGTAGAGAGCCCGCTTGTCCGAGCCGGCTTCGATCTTGCCGACCGGTTTGGCCAAGGCGCTCCGGATTGGAAATCCCTGCTCCCTGCCCGCGGCGGTATCGACACGGAAGACCTTCAAAACCGGGGCGTCGACCGCCCAGACCACACCTTGCGGATCTACATCCAGAGCATTGTCGCTGAAGGCAAGAGTGTTCCACTCCTGCAGTTGTGGATCGTTGTCCAGAAAGGACCAGATGTACCGCTTGTCCTTCAATCAATACTGATGGACAACCTTGCAGCCTCGATCCAGGTACACCTGCCTGGGAAGACAGCCACTCAGGTAGGCAAAGCCGCGCGCCTCGTCCAGGGCTACACCTTCGACCTGGAATCCGGGCTTCTGCAGCAGCTTCGTGCCCAGAAGCCGGCCCTGTAGATTGAAGAAGGAGAGCCTGCCGATGAGATCGGCCACCCAGATGGTGTCGCCGTTGACGGCGATGCTCTTGAGTGCCTGATAGCTTCCCGGGCGGCGACCGAATCCGCCGATCTTCCGTACGAAGCCTCCCTTGGCGTCATAGACCTCCAGAGCCTGGGCGTGCTCGTTCAGCAGGTCCGCATCCCGAACGAGAAAGCCGCCCGAGGGGAGTGGAACGACCTGATCCACACGTCCATTGGCTTTGGCGAGCGTTGTCCGGCGTACGAGTTTGAGGCTTTCACCCCAGGCTGCCGGCGCAGCGACCAGAAGGAGGATGACGAAGAGCGCGCCCCGGAGGCGCGGTATGGTCCAACCGGCCGTAGACATCATGCAATGCATTGAAGATCCCTCGCACGCGACAAGTGCGGGCACGGCTCCAAAACCGTACCCGCAGCGGTTCTCAGACCGGGCCGCCCCACTCACAAACGCAGTCACCGGTAGTGACCGGACAGCGGCAGATGTGGGAGTTCAGGCGCTCGAAGCCGGCCTGGTACACGGCGGCTTCCACAGGAGCCAGAGCCAC
>JANOCF010001129.1:0-5082 GCA_031412055.1 Holophagales bacterium
GAGCCCCGGGATCGCCGCCCTGCAGGGGGAGATCTGCCGCGCCCACGGGTTCGTGCCGTCTCAACACACGCTCCAGATCAGCGGCCTGTGCAATTCGTGCGCGGCCTTGGAGAGCGTGGCGACACCGGCGACCGCTCCGGCGCGGGGAGGAATGGTCCATGTTTGAAGCCTTGGTGGTGACGCTCCGCGAAGGGGTTGAGGCGGCGCTGGTGGTGGGGATCATCGTCGCCTTCCTGCGCAGGGAGGGGGGCGAGCGCTACCTCGGCGCGGTCTGGTCGGGGATTGCCACGGCCACGGTCGCGAGCCTGGCGGGAGCGTGGCTGCTCTACCGCTGGGCGGTGAACGAGGAGGCCTTCGAGGGCGTCCTCTATCTCGGCTCGGCCCTGATCGTGGGCAGCATGATGGTCTGGATGTGGCGGCACTCGCACTCGCTCTCCGGCGAGATGAAGGGCTCGCTCTCCCGGATCCTGGCGCGCGAGCGTTCGGGTTCGGTTGCCCTTGGCCTGTTCCTGTTCACCTTCCTGATGGTGTTCCGCGAGGGGATCGAGACCGTGCTGTTCCTGTCGGCGCTCTCCCTCACGACGAGCGGGCTGATGGCCATCCTCGGGGTCCTGATCGGGCTCGCGGCGGCGGTGGCGTTCGGCGTGTTCTTCGTGCGCGGCAGCCTGCGGATCGACCTCGGCCGGTTCTTCAAGATCACCGGCATCGCGCTCGGGATCTTCGTCATCCAGCTTCTGATCAACGGCTACCACGAGCTGTCCGAGGCGGGCTGGCTGCCGGCGACCCCGGAAACCATGGCCACGATCGGGCCGCTGGTCCAGAACCAGTTCTTCTTTATCGCGGCCGTGGTGGCGCTGCCCCTGCTGATGCTCCTGATCCCGGGCAAGTCCCAGGATGCGGGAGCGATGGAGTCCGCCGGGGCCGCCGCTCGTCTGGAGAAGGCCGAGGGCCGTTCCCAGACCCGCGCCCGCACGGTGGGGGCGCTGCTCGGCTTCGCCATCCTGGCGGTCGTGGGGCTCGGCTTCGTCTACGCGCAGCCGCCGGCCTCCCTGTCGCCGGCCACGCCGGTCGAGGCCGGGGCGGACGGCCAGGTGCGGATTCCTCTCTCCACGTTCCAGGGCAGCACGGCCCTTCAGCGCTTCTCGGCCGTGATCGGCGGCAAGCCGGTGCGCTTCATCGCCATTCCGATCGAAGAGGGCGGGGAGATCGCCACGGCCTTCGATGCCTGTTTGATCTGCGGATCTAAGGGGTACTACCAGGAGGGTCCCGCGGTGACCTGCCTGCACTGCGGGTCGGCCATCTACACCCCCTCCATCGGCCAGGCCGGCGGCTGCAACCCGGTGCCGCTGCCGTCGCGGGTCGAGGGGGACCAGCTCGTGCTCGCGGCGTCCGATCTGGGCGGCGGCGCCGAGCTGTTCCAGACCGCTGGAGACCATGCAGGCCACGCGATGGCCCCGGCGGAGTAGAACCATGTACGCCCGCCTGCTCATCGAGTCGCTGCGCCGGGGAACCCGGCGGAAGCTGCTGGCCGTGACCGCGGTGGCTCTCGGGACCCTGGGAGCGACCGCCCTCACCGCGGTGGTGCTGGCGTCCGGCGACCGGCTGGCCTCGGAGATGAGCTCCTACGGTGCCAACCTGGAGCTGGTGCCGGCTCCAGGCCTGGAGACCCTGCCGGCGGCAGACCTGGCCCTGATCCGCAAGATCTTCTGGCGCAACAACATCGTTGCCCTCGCCCCGTTCCACTCCCTGCGCGTGCGCATGGAGCCGTCCGGGAGGGTGGCTCCACTTGTGGGGACCTGGTTCGACCACGAGCTGGAGCCCGGATGGCGCACCGGATTCCCCCGGACCCGCCCGACGCTGCGGGTCGAGGGACGCTGGCCCAAGGACGGCCAGGCGGAGGTCGCCGAGGTCGTGGTCGGCCGCCGACTGGCTCAGCGCCTGGGTCTCCGGGCCGGGGACGACCTGCGGACCGCGCTCGGCCCCCGGACGGAGACGCTGAAAGTGGTGGGGATCGTCACCAGCGGCGGTGAAGAGGAGGAACAGGCCTTCGCGCCCCTCGCAGCCGTGCAGCGCCTCGCCAGGCAGAACGGCCGGTTCACCCGCGCCGAGATCTTCGCCCTTACCAATCCCGAGAAGCCCAACGCCAAGGACCCGCGGGAGATGACCCCCGAGGAGTACGACGCCTGGTACTGCACGGCCTATCCCTCCTCGGTCGTCTACCAGATCAACGAGGTCCTGCCCCAGGGCCGGGCGCGGGTGGTCTATGGGGTGACCGGCGCCACCGCGGACGTGCTCGGCAGGCTGCGCGGGGTGCTGATCGCCCTGGCCGTGGTGGCCCTGGTGGGTGCGGCCGTCGGGGTGACCGCGGCCATGACCGCCACGGTGCTCGAGCGCCGTCTGGAAGCCGGGCTGATGATCGCGATCGGCGCGGCCCGGCAGCGGGTGGTCTTTTTCTTCCTGAGTGAGGCGGCGCTGCTCGGCCTGCTGGGCGGCCTGGTCGGAGGGGTGGCGGGGCTGGCCGCGGGCCGGCTGCTGGGGGCTGGCGCCCTGGGCGTCGCGGTCCCCTGGATGCCGATGCTCCTTCCGTTCGCGACTCTGCTCGGCCTCCTGGTGGCCGTGCTCGCGAGCCTCGCACCGGTGCTCCGCGCCCTGGAGCGCTACCCGGCCGACATCCTCAAAAGGGCCACGGCCTGATGATCCTCCGGATCGTGCTCGCCAGCCTGCGGCGCCGGTTCCGGCAGCTCGCCCTGATTCTGATCGCGGTCCTGGTGGCCGCGGCCACGGTCGCGACCCTGGCGGGGTTCTCCGCCCGGACGCACGACCGCATAGGGTCGAACCTCGCCTCGTTCGGCCCCAACCTCACGGTCCGGCCCCAGGTTGGAGGTCCGGAGATCATCCCCGCTTCGGCCGAGCAGCGGGTCCGGGAGATCCCGGGCGTGCTCACGGTCAAGGCTGCCATGGCGGACCATATCGAGGTCCGCGCCGAATCCGACCGGCTGGAGGAGGTGGCGCGCGAGATCGAGGCTCGGGTGGAGGGGGTCGAAGCCAGCCCTCTCCTCAAGGTCAGCGAGTCGGACGCCCGGGTCACCCGCAGGCTCACCCTGGTGCTGGGAGCCGTGAGCGCCGTCTCCCTGCTGCTGGCGCTGATCTCGGTCGGGGCGGCAACCACCGCCCTGCTCGGGGAGAGGCGGACCGAGATGGGACTCCTCCTGGCTCTTGGGTACACGGGGCGGCGGGTCGGAGGCTTCCTCGCGGCCGAGCTTCTGGCGGCGGCGGCACTGGCCAGCGTGGTAGGGCTGATCCTGGGCGACCTGGCCGCCGGCACGCTGGCCGACCGGCTGCTCGGCCCTGGGACAGATAGCCGCGGGATCGCCTGGAGCGGCTTCGCAGTCCCCTGGAGCGGCCTCGCGGCCGCGGCCGGCGTGGCGGTCCTGGTGGTCGGCTCTTCCCTTCTGCTGGCGCTCCGCCGGATTCAGCGGCTGGATGCAGCCCGGGTGCTCCGTGGCGACTGACGCACCGCTCGTCGAAGTCGAGGGGCTGAGCCGCCGTTTCGGCGCGCTGCGGGCCCTGGACGATCTCTCCCTGACCATCGAGAAGGGGGAGTGGGTGGCCATCACCGGTCCTTCCGGCTCGGGCAAGACGACGCTGCTCAACTTCCGTTCCGGCCTCGACCGGCCCAGCGCGGGCGCGGTCCGGGTCGGCGGGCTGGACCTGGCCGGGCTTTCCGCCCGGGAGCTGGCGCGCTACCGCCAGCAGACTGTCGGCCTGGTCTTCCAGCAGTTCCACCTGATCCCCTATCTCACCGCCCTGGAGAACGTCATGCTGGCGCAGTACGTCCACAGCATGACCGACAAGACCGAGGCCGAGGAGGCGCTGCGGCGGGTCGGGCTCGGCGAGCGGCTGAGCCATCTTCCGAGCCAGCTCTCGGGAGGCGAGCAGCAGCGGGTGTGCCTCGCCCGGGCGCTGATCAATCAGCCGCCCCTGATTCTGGCGGACGAGCCGACCGGCAACCTGGATGCGGTCAACGAGGCGGTGGTCATGTCCATCCTCTCGGACCTCCATCATCGCGGCCACACGCTGATCCTGGTGACTCACGCTCCCGCGATCGCGGCCCGTGCCGGCCGGGAGATCCGGCTGGAGCACGGACGTCTGGCCGCTATCGGGGGGGGTGAGGAGACGGGGACCGCGGATCTGAACTCCACCCTGGTCGACCTCTGGCGCCGGATCGAGGAGGACGGCGAGCCGGTCTCCGTGGCGCGGCGAGGCATGGCGGACCTTCTCGCCCAAGGCGTGCTCGCCTACGTGGACGGCCGGATCGCGTTCACCGACCCGGGACGCGCCCAGGCCGCGGCCGTGGTGAGGCGGGTCCGGCTGGCCGAAGTCCTGCTGGAGCGCACCCTCCATTCGGCCGAGGAGTGCGGGGGACCCATGCCGGTGGCTGCCGGGTTCGAGGACCAGGTCTGCGCCTTTCTGGACCACCCCACGGCCTGTCCTCACGGGAGGCCGATCTCGCCGGCCGGGACGTGCTGCGCTCCATTGGAAAAGGAAGCGCTCCTGATGGGGGCTGGACGATGACCCGGCTGTCCTGCGTCGCCCTGCTGCTGCTCCTTTCCGGCTGCGCCTCCGTTGGACCGGAGACCGTCGAGCGCCGTCTGTCGGTCATGGGCACGTCGCTGGACATCCACGTCGAGGCGGCCGACCGTGAGCAGGCCCTCCTGGCCAGCGAGCGCGCGGTAACGGCTCTCCAGGCGGCCGAGTCCCGGCTCTCGACCTGGCGCAAGGACACCGAACTCTCCCGCCTGAACCGCGCCCCGGCCGGGCAGCCGTTCCTGCTCTCTCCGGCCCTGGCGGCCGACCTCGGAGCGGCGATGCGCTGCTGGCAGGAGACGGACGGCGCCTTCGACCCCTCGGTCGGAGGTCTCGTCCAGGCATGGGGGCTGCGCAGTGGCGGCCGTCGCCCGGGGCCGGACGAGCTGCGCAAGGCGCTGGACACTACCGGCCTGGAGGATCTGCGGCTCGGACCCGAAGGGGTCGCGGTCCGGGAACGGACCGGCCTGATCCTGGAGGAAGGCGGCTTCGGCA
>JANOCF010001130.1:0-3439 GCA_031412055.1 Holophagales bacterium
GACGCTGCGGCCACACTCGCCTGCCCAGAAACTGCACGTTGACGTGCGGCGCGACTCCGCCGATTGGCCGCTCCTCTGCTACATCCTGATGGTCGATGGGTTTCGGTCCGACAACGGCGCGACCCGCTTCGTGCCGGGATCGCACCATTGGCCAGGTACTCCGGCGGACAGCCTTTCAGATCTCCGGGCCGAACATGATGGGCAGGTGTTGGCCTGCGGCGTTGCGGGCTCCCTGCTCGTCTTCAACGGGTCCGCATGGCATGGCCACACCGCAAACACGTCGAGCGGGCCCCGCCGGTCGATCCAGGGCGCGTTCATTCCGCGGGACGGGCGTGCCGGCACCGACTTCGCGGCCCGCATGCAGCCCGAGGCGCGCGCGCGGCTCAGCCCACTTGCGCGGCATTTGCTCACGCTCTGATTGTCAGCTCCGGATTTCCTCGCAGTTTCGGCCCGAAAACAAAGCGCTTGACAGACTGTGCGCCGCACAGTACTGTGTGTGCCATGGGTGACGCGGACGCTTTCACGAAATTGGAGCTCGAGCTGCGGCGCGGGGTGGTGGTATTGGCCACGCTCTCGCAACTGCGCGCTCCGCGCTACGGGTATGAGCTGCGGCAGGCCCTGGCGGACAAGGGACTGCCTATCGAAGAGGGCACGCTGTATCCGTTGCTGCGCCGTCTGGAAGCGCAGGGTCTGCTGAAAAGCGAGTGGAAGATCGAGGATGGGCCACCACGGCGTTACTACTCGCTGAATGCGGACGGCCGAAAGTTGCTCAAGAAGCTCACCGAGTCCTGGCAGGGCATGAACGACGCAATGGTTCGACTCTTGAAGGGGGTCTGACAATGAACGCGAATGACTTGATCGAAGCCTACGTCACCGATGTCGCGGTGCGGTTGCCGCGCAAGCAGCGCAACGACGTGGCGTTTGAATTGCGTGCCCTGCTCAACGAAGAGTTGCAGGCCAAGGCCGAAGCCACGGGACGCGGCGTCGATGATGCCATGGCAACCGAGCTCTTGCGTGCCTTTGGCCGTCCCGCGGACGTGGCCGCGCGCTATCGTCCAACGCTGACGATCATCGATCCCTCGGACGGACGCACCTTTCTGCGCGCGTCTGTCATCGGCTTGGCGATCATCTGGTGTGCGGGGCTGTTGGAGGTCCTGCGGCAACCCATCGGTTCCGGATGGGACCTTCTCCTGCCGCTGGGCGAGTGGTGGGGAGGCACGGTGATCCCTTCCATGTGGTGGCCAGGGCTGCTGGCTGTGTATTTCGGTCTGGCCTCGTGGGCTCGCCGCCGGAGGCCGCAAACCTCCGAGTGGAAGCCGCGCGCGAGCGATCACATCCATGGGGGCCGCGCAGCCTTGGTGATGGGGATCATCGGCGTCCTGTGCGGGCTGTTCGTGCTCATCGAGCCCCGTTGGGTGCTGGATTTCTTCTGGGGCGGTCGAGCGGCGCCCGCGGCTTATGAGGCGCTTACCTATACCGATACGTTTCGCCAGCGCCAGGCTCCTTGGCTGTTCGTGCTCATCGTGCTCAACATCCCCTTGTGGATCACTGTCATCGTGAAGGGTCGCTGGTCGGCCGCCATGCGGCGGCTTGAGGTTGGACTGAGCCTCGTCGATTGCGCGGTGCTGGTGTGGACCGTCGTGGATGGTCCGGTATTCCTCACGCCAGCCAGCGATCAGATGTTCAAGCTCATCCTGGTGCTCATCGTCGCCTTCACGCTGGTGAGCCTCGGTATCAAGCTGCACCGGAGCGTCAGGCCGACTCCGAGCGGGATTCCGGCCTAGTAGACCGTCACTGCAAGAATGAATGGTACAGATTGCGTAGCTTTCGAGGAGGAATACGGCATTTATTTCCATCACTTCTATCGTGACAATGTACTAGTCGCCGGCCTTCGTGACGTCCGGAGGCCGGTGTCGCAGCGTCTGGTCTATGATCGGGGAAACCCGCGTATGCCCTGGGTGGGTTTACGAGGTCAACACGGAAGCTGCGAGACATGAGTGAACTGGTGACCGATTTCGTTCGTGAGGCTGAGATTCAGCTTTCTCCGCTACTTGCCGAGAGTGGAAAGGTGCTCTACAGCGCTGCGTCTACTCTTACGCAGGGTGGCATTTACCTGCTTGGGTTCAATCCCGGCGGCGATCCTGAGCATCCGGACAGCCGCAGCATTGGCGAGAACCTTCATGCATTGCCCGGTAAGAAGACCAACGACTATCTCGATGAGAGTTGGGCGCGCCCCGTAGGAGATCCTTTCCGCCCAGGCCGTCATCCATTGCAAAGGAATCTGAGGTCGCTATTCAATTCACTGGGGCAGGATCTTCGGTCGGTCTGTGCCAGTAACTTGATCTTTGTCCGCAGCAAGAAGGCGGTCGAGACACAGTATTCTGAGTATGCGGGGCTGTGCTGGCCGATCCATGAGATGATTCTCGATACTGTGCAACCCAGCACGATCATCGCGTTCGGAAACTCCGAGTGGTCACCCTATTCCTATCTCTGCGAACAGTTAGGTCAGGGCGCCGCTCAAGCCACTCCGTTTCCGAGCGGCCATGGAAATTGGGTTTTGAGAGCGTTCCCAGGCATGTACAAAGGAAGGCGCGTCTCTGTTGTAGGCCTGCCTCATCTGAGCCGGTACACTGTAAGGAACAGAGTAGAGGTTATACGGTGGCTACAGGAACAAATAGCCGCTTAACCCCACGATGCTGAGGCGCCTCAAGGAACATCACATGAGTGTGTGGCTGCATGCGCTGGTCCTGTTGGCCGTCGTGCTTGTGTTTGGTGCTTCGTTCGCGTTGCTGAGCAGGGTCATTGGCATCACTTCGCCATGGCTGGCACTGCTTCTCATGTTCTACTTCCTCGCCATCGCCAAAGTTGCCGAGCCTCTGTTCACGCTTGGAATGCCGAGCATGCTTTACCAGCTTCGCCACTGGGAAAAAGAAGGCGACGTGCTGCGCCAGCTTCGCGTTTTCAGCTTTGGCAGACTACTTCGTCGGACTCCGCTTCGCTACCTGAACTCCGGCGTGTACCTTGATAAACAGCGTAGAGATCCTCTTAAGGTTCGCCTTCAGGCTGAGTCGGCGGAAGCCTCTCATTTTTGGGCGGCCGTTTTATTCATGCCGTGTATCATGCTGGCAGCAGTAACCGGAAAGTGGAGCATCGTGGCCTGGTTTTCGTTGGCGCAGGTTCTTGTCAATGTCTACCCGATCCTTCACTTGCGCCACATCCGCGGGCGCTTGGATCGGACCATCCGCAGGATTGGCGTCGCCCAAGCAGGCAAAGATAGTGCCCAATGATAGAATCACGGCTCGACGACAACGATAAAGAAAGGGGAGGCAAGCGAATGGCACGATACTCAGGTACTGCGGACAATGGGGACATCAACGTGGCTCTGCGTCTGGCGATCAAGGCTGCCAAGGAAGGACTGGGAGCGGATCTCATCACCTGG
>JANOCF010001131.1:0-5187 GCA_031412055.1 Holophagales bacterium
CCGTGGTGCGGAAGCCCATGCCCTGGCGCGGGCCGTCCTGGTTGGGCCGGTTGTAGGGCGAGACCCGCTCGTGGCCGTCCACGTTGTAGACGGGGAGGATGAGCAGGGTCATGCCGTCCAGCAGCTCGCGGCGGCGTCCCAGCGCGAGGTCGCGGAGGATCATCAGCGACGCGTCCTTGCCGTCGATCTCGCCGGCGTGGATGCCGTTCTGGATGAGCACGACCGGCATGCCGGTCCGGATGGCTTCGGCCGGGGTGAAGGCCTTTTCCTTGGAGACGATCACGAGCGGCATGGGCCGCCCCTGGGCCGAGGTGCCGTAGAACACGAGCTTCATCTCCGGCAGCCGGGCCTCGATCCTGCGCAGGAAGGCCAGCGTCTCCTCGTAGCCCGGCGTGGCCTCGAAGTTCGCCACCTCGGCGGGAGTCCGCCATTCGGGTGGGACGTCCTGGGCTGCAGCCGGCACGAGAGAGCAGAGCAGGAGGGCGATGGAGAGGAGTTGTTGTCTCATCAGGGGAGGACTCTAGCAGGAGCCGGAAAGGACCTAAAAGACATAAAGGACCCAAAGGACAGGGAGATGTCCTTGGAGTCCTTTGTGTCGCTTATGTCCTTTAAGTCGTTTTGTCCTTTTACCGCTCCGCCGCCGGATACGTGCCCAGCACCCGCAGCTCGGTCGTGAGAGCGCGGGCCTCTTCCAGGGCGGTGCGCACGGGATCGTCGGCCGCGTGCCCCTGGAGATCGAGATAGAAGCGGTACTGGAAAGGGGTGTCGGGGACGGGCCGCGACTCCAGCTTGGTGACGTTGACCTCCCGGCGGGCGAAGACCCCCAGCAGGCTGGCCAGCGCCCCGGGCTGGTGAGCCAGGGAGAGGACGAGGGAGGTCCGGGCCTGCGCTCCGGCCGGCACGGGCTGCGGCTCCCGCGCCAACTCGACGAACCGGGTGTAGTTCCCCTGCTGCGACTGGATACCCCGCCGCATCACCTCCAGGCCGAAGATCCTGGCCGCCGACTCGCTGGCGATGGCAGCCACCCCGCGGTCGCCCCGCTCGCGGACCTTGCGGGCGGAGCCGGCGGTGTCGAACTCCACCTGCGCGCGGGCCTCGGGAAGGCTGCGGAGGAAGTCCTGGCACTGGGCGAGAGCCTGGGGATGGGAGAGCACCGTGTGCAGCTCCTCGACGCGGGCGCCGGGCAGGCCGAGCAGGCAGTGCTCGATGTGGCTCACCACCTCGGCGGTGATGGTGAGTCCGCCTTCGGCAAGAAGGTCGTAGGTCTCGTTGATGCTCCCGGCGGTGGTGTTCTCGATCGGGAGGAGGGCGCGGTCCGAGGCGCCGCTCCTCACCGCATCGGCCGCGCCGCGGAAGGTCTCGTGCCCTTCGAGGAGAACGCCGCCCGGAACGCCGGCATAGCGCCGCTGGGCGGTCAGATGGCTGTAGGCGCCTTCGACCCCCTGGTAGGCGACGCGCAGCGGAGCGGCGGAGAGCGAGCGGACATGTGCCCGCTGGTGGGCCACCGACATCTCCAGGATGACCCGGTAGAGCCGCTCGACCTCGCGGGCATCGAGCCCCTGCTCGACCGCGGCGTGGCGGACGCGCTGAAGGATCTGCTCCTCGCGCGGCTCGTCGCGGAAGGGGTACGCCGAATCCAGCTTGGCCCCGACCACGTCCTCGACGAGGTCCATGCGCTTGCGGAGGTGGGAAAGAATCTCGTGGTCGACCGTCTCGATGGCTTCTCGGATGGACTGCAGGTCGCGGGTGTTCGCCATGGGCGAAATTATAGCGGCGCTCACACCCCCAGCTTCGCCACGAACGCCTCCAGCCCGTCCGAGCCCTCCACCTCGATCCGGGGGAGGTTGAGCGGCTCGCCGTGGAGACGGCTCCTTCCTCCCTTGCTGTCCAGCCCCACCAGGTAGCCGCAGGCCCCGGCGAAGTGCCGCACGGCGCCGTCGCTCAGACCCCAGGGGTAGGCGACCGCGGTGACCGGCCTCTCCAGGCCTTCTTCGAGAATCCTCCGGGACCTCGCGAGCCCGCGGGCGGCTTCCACGTTGGGCAGGAGGGACAGAACCCGGTGCGTACAGCCGTGCGACCCGAAGGCCACCCCTTCGTCCCGGAGACGGCGGATCTCCTCCCAGCCCAGGAGCGGCAGCTCCTCTCCGTAGGAGGCGTCCCACTGGTTCGTCCCCCCGATCCGCTCCGCCACCAGGAAGACGGTCGCGGTGAACCCGTGGCGGCTCAGGGCCGGCCAGGCCCAGGACAGGAAGTCCTGGTAGCCGTCGTCGAACGTGAAGGCCACGGCGCGGCCGGGAAGCGGGCGCCTCGCGGCCATGGCCCCGGCCCACTCGTCCAGGCCGACGCTGCGGAAGCCCGCATCCTTCAGATATCGGAGCTGCTCCTCGAAGAGCTCGGGCGTCACCCGGTAGCGGGCGGTGTCCGGCGAGCCTTCCGGGGCGACGCGGTGGTAGAGGAGGATGGGCAGCCGGTCGGTCGTGCGCTCCAGGACCGCCGTCCGGACCGGCTGGCCGCCGTTCCAGAGGATGTGCTCGGCCACGGCCGGCTCCGGCGCAGCGTACGCAGATTCCTCGGCAAGCTCCGGCTCCGTCGAGACGGCGGAAAGACCCTCCTCCCTGCGGAAGAGCTGGACCCGGTAGAGGGCCGTCCTGATCTCCCGGAGGAAGCGGAGGCCCGCCGTCCGGGCGAAGGTCTCGCCGATGGTCCGGGCGCCGTAGGGGACATCCCAATCGAAGCCGGGACGGTCGGCGTCGTCGGCCACCACGTTGGCGTGGGCCATGACCAGATGGCCGCCCGGTTCGAGCGCGTCCGCCATCTTCCGGGCTGCCGCGGCGAGGGCCTCCCCGTCGCCCAGAAAGTACAGCGTCTCGCTGCAGACGATCAGGTCGAAACTCCCGGGAAGTGGATCCCGGGCGAGGTCGAGCCGTTGGAAGTCCACGTTGCCACAGTCGCTGCAGCGCTCGGCGGCGCGGCGCAGGGCGATCTCCGAGATGTCCGCAGCGATCAAGCGGCCGACCCGCGCGGACATGGTCCCGGTGAAGTGCCCCTCCGCGCAGCCGATCTCCAGTGCGCGGTCGATCGGGCCGGGAGGGATCACGCCGAGGGTCTGCTCGTACTTGGTCCCTTCATAGGGGGTGGTGTAGCGCCACGGATCGTCCCCCCGCGCAAAGAGCGCCTCGAAGTGGTGCCGGCCGTAGGGGGCTGCCTCGCAGGCGGTCCTCGGCTCGGAGGAGCGGGCGGCCGGCGCGGCTGGGAGGAGGTCGGGAGCGTAGACCAACCGCCGTGGCTTCGGTCCCGAGACCTCGATCACCGGCCCGCCGGCGGCGATCGCGAGGACAACATCTGCGTCCGCGGGGAGCACCCCCCGGCGCGAGGCCGCGCTGCCGATCTCCCCCGAAGGCCGGCGGCTGATCACCCATCCCGCCCCGCCGCTCAGCGACCGGTGGACGGCCCGGCGCCAGCCCGGGGCCGTGGAAATTGCGGAGATCGGCTCAATTCGGAGCCCCCGGACCGTACGGGAGCGGGCTGCGGCGATAGCCAGGCGCTCCCGGAGGGGAGGCCCGGTGAGCGGCCACCCGATCAACCCCTCCCGCACCGCAGCGCGGCAGAGCTCGAAACCGGCGGCGGCGGTAAGCCGGGCGCGCAGCTCCGCCGATCGGATCGGCACCGGAACCGCCACCCGCCCGAGGACCACGCCTCCGACCGTGAGCGCCACGTTGAGCTCGCTCCCCGTCCCCTCCAGGTCGGGAACGGGAGCGGAGACCTCGACCGCGGTCCAGCTCTTCGCGACCCGGCGCAGCGGGGCGGGCTCGGGGGTGTCCGGCGGATCGTAGAACCGGGCTTCGGGCCAGTCCGGACGGCCCCACAACTCCTGGAGGAAGAGGGTCCAGCCGCGGCGGTCGAGCTCCTCCCGATCCGCACGCCCGACGTGCCCGAAGAAGAGGGCGAGGATCTGCCAGGCATAACGGTCTGCGATGGCGTCGGCGAGCACCCCCGCCGGGACCCGGCCGTCGCAGGCAGGCAGCTCGATTGTCCCGAGAGAGGCCCCGAGAACGGTGTCCGGCGTCCAGATCGAGACGCTGACCAGCTCGATCTCCGGAGAGACCTCGATGTCGGCCAGGGGGGCCGTGATGTCCACCTCGACCCCGCAGGCCGGGCGCTCCCAGGAGACCTCTTCGGTCATCCCGCGGCGGCCTCGTAGGCGGCGATCACCTCTTCGATCTCCCCCTCCTGGACGACCTTCCCCTGCTCCAGCCACACGGCGCGGGTGCACAGCTCCCGCGCCGTGTCCAGGTCGTGGGAGACGATCACCATGGCGCCGCCATGGTCGCGGTGCTCCCGCAGCCGGTCCAGGCAGCGGCTCCGGAAGGAGCGGTCGCCCACGGACAGTACCTCGTCCAGGAGGAGCACATCCGGCCGCACGCACGTCGCAACCGAGAAGGCGAGCCGCGCCTGCATGCCCGAGGAGTAGTACTTCACCGGCTCGTGGATGAAGTCGCCCAGCCCCGAGAACTCCAGGATCTCCGGGTAGCGCCGGGCCAGCTCCCGCCGGCTGAGACCCATCACCGCGGCATAGAGGCCCACGTTCTCGGCCCCGCTCAGCTCCGCGTGAAACCCGACCCCCAGCTCGATGACCGCCGTGATCCGCCCGCGGGTCCGGATGACCCCCTCCGTCGGCGTGTAGATCCCGGCGATCAGCCGCAGCGCCGTGCTCTTGCCCGAGCCGTTCGGCCCGATCAGCGCCACCGACTCCCCGGGCGCGACCTCCAGGTTGAAGCCGTCCAGCGAGAACCGGGCGGGGCGGACGTTCAGCGGCCGGCGCATGACCCCTCGGATGAACGCCTCGCGCAGCGAGCTCGTGCGATGCTCGTAGTGGTAGAAGCGCTTCACCACGCCCCGGCAGAGGACCGCCGGCCCCGACCCGCCGGGAACAGCCACCGGGCTAGACGATCTCGGCAAGGACGTCGCGGTAACGGCGGAAGATTGCATGCCCCACCAGGAAGAAAATGAGAGAGGTCGCGGCCACCGACGCCAGCAGGCCGGGAGAGGGGAAACGCCCTTCGTACAGAACCTGTTGGTAGAGCGTCAGCATGCCGGCGATCGGGTTGAGGAGATAGAGATACCGGAAGGCCTCCGGCACCATGTCTGCCGAGTAGAAGACCGGCGAGGCGTAGAACAGGACCATCA
>JANOCF010001132.1:0-7323 GCA_031412055.1 Holophagales bacterium
GCCGGCCCGACCGCGACGGGCCCTTCTACCACCTCGCCCACCTCGTCCGGAGGATGCGCACCCTGGCCAGAGAGGCTGGGGGGTTCCGCTTCCAGGACCGGACTGGCGAGGAGACGGCGGCCCGCTGCTGGGAGGCCTTTCACGGTGAGCTGGCCTACCTCTTCCCGGACGATGCCTGGACCACCCGCGAAGAGCTGCTGGCCGAGGCCGCGGAGGACGGGGAGACCCTGAGGGATTTCAAGAGGAAACTGGCCCCGGGCGACCCGTCGAGGGCGGGATTGGCGGAGATCCGCAGCGCCTTCGAGGCCTGGTTCCTTTCGGACGATTTCGAAGCCGTAGGCCGGCCGCTCCTCGAAAGCCTGCGCGCCATCCTCGACGGCGAGGTCCGCCGTCCCTACGAGTCCTGGTATGGCGAGCCGCCGAGGCTCCACGCCCGCGCGGCGCTCGCCCGCGAGAGGCGGCTGAGGTCGTGGGTCAGGGCGTCCCGGGAGCCGGAGCAGCGGCTCTCCCCGGTGAAGGATGCGCTCCGGCTGCTCCGCCGCTACCGGTGGCGCAACGGGAAGCGGCTCGCCGTCATTTGACACGCAGGGATCATCTTGCGGACAATCCGGGCTTCTTACCCCGGAGATCGACATGCCCAAGGCTTCCCTAGCGGATCATTCGCTGGAATGGTTCAAGCTCCTCGCCAGTGTGGAGGCGAACAACCAGGATGTGCCCTATCTGGATGAGCTGAAGGATGAGCTTCAGCTCGTCCTCGACTCGGTCAAGGTGCTCGCCCAGGAGCAGGCGACGCTCGAGGCGCGGCGGCAGCAGGTCACGCGCGACCTGCAGGCGCTCAAGAGCCGCGGGCGACTCGTGGCAGCACGCATGCGCTCCGGGTTGAGAACCCGGTATGGATTCGGCAGCGAGAAGCTCGTCGAGTTCGGAATGCGCCCCCGCCGGCGCCGCCTTGCGGATGAGATGCGCGAGGAGCAGGTCATGGCGGCCATCACCCCCGCGGAAAACGACTGAGGGCCACGAAGGGCAGGCGTTGCCCTCGCGGGGCAGCGTCTGCCCTCGAAGGGCAGCGACCATCCCTCATAGGGCAGCGGTGGCCCTCGCAGGGCAGCCCCTGCCCTTCCGGGGCAGCCACGGTCCCTCAAAGGGCAGCGACTGCCCTTTGGGGGCAAGCACCGTCCCTTGAAGGGCAGATCCCGTCCCTTCGAGGGCAGCCGCTGCCCTCGAAGGGCAATCGCGGCCCCTCCGAGGGGGATCGCCGCAGCTACCGGTAGATCTCCGCCCCCGCCTCCCGGAACTCCTCCGCCTTCTCCTTCATCCCCGCCTCCAGGGCCTGGGCCTCCTCCAGGCTCAGCTTCGCCGCGTACTCCCTCACCTCCTCGGTGATCTTCATGGAGCAGAAGTGCGGCCCGCACATCGAGCAGAAGTGGGCCACCTTGGCGGCTTCCTGCGGGAGAGTCTCGTCGTGGTACGACCGGGCGGTGTCCGGGTCCAGGGAGAGGTTGAACTGGTCCTCCCACCGGAACTCGAAGCGGGCCTTGGAGAGCGCATTGTCCCGTACCTGCGCGCCGGGATGCCCCTTGGCCAGGTCGGCGGCGTGCGCCGCGATCCGGTAGGTGATCACCCCCGTGCGCACGTCGTCCTTGTTCGGCAGGCCCAGGTGCTCCTTGGGCGTCACGTAGCAGAGCATGGCGCAGCCGAACCAGCCGATCATGGCCGCGCCGATCGCAGAGGTGATGTGATCGTAGCCGGGCGCCACGTCCGTGGTCAGCGGGCCGAGGGTGTAGAAGGGGGCCTCGCCGCAGGATTCGAGCTGCTTCTCCATGTTCACCTGGATCAGGTGCATGGGGATATGACCCGGCCCCTCGATCATCGTCTGGACATCGTGCTTCCAGGCCACCTGGGTAAGCTCCCCGAGGGTCTCCAGCTCCGCGAACTGGGCGGCGTCGTTGGCGTCCGCGATCGAGCCGGGGCGCAGGCCGTCGCCCAGGCTGAAGGCGACGTCGTACGCCTTCATGATCTCGCAGATCTCTTCGAAGTGCTCGTAGGTGAAGTTGTCCCGGTGATGGGCCAGGCACCACTTGGCGTGGATCGCGCCACCCCGCGAGACGATGCCGGTCATCCGGTTGGCGGTGAGCGGCACGTAGGGCAGGCGCACCCCGGCGTGGATGGTGAAGTAGTCGACCCCCTGCTCGGCCTGCTCGATGAGAGTGTCGCGGTAGATCTCCCAGGTCAGGTCCTCGGCCTTGCCCCCGACCTTCTCCAGGGCCTGGTAGATGGGCACGGTCCCGATCGGCACTGGCGAGTTGCGCAGGATCCACTCCCGGGTCTCGTGGATGTTCTTGCCCGTGGAGAGGTCCATGACCGTGTCGGCGCCCCAGCGGATGGCCCAGACCATCTTCTCCACCTCCTCTTCGATGGAGGAGGTCACGGCCGAGTTGCCGATGTTGGCGTTGATCTTCACCAGGGAGTTGCGGCCGATGATCATCGGCTCGCTCTCCGGGTGGTTGATGTTGGACGGGATGATCGCCCGGCCCCGCGCCACCTCGTCGCGCACGAACTCGGGGGTGATCTGCCCGGGGATGCGCGCGCCCCAGGAGTGCCCGGGGTGCTGGGCGTCGTCCTTGACCAGCTCACGGCGCTGGTTCTCCCGGATGGCGATGTACTCCATCTCGGGGGTGACGATCCCCTTGCGGGCGTAGTGCATCTGGGTGACGTTCGCCCCCGGCTTCGCGCAGAGCGGCCGGCGGACGTTGGGGAAGCGGATGGGGACGAGGCCGGGGTCGGCGGCGCGGCGGCGCCCGTACTCGGAGGAGACGGCCGGCAACTCCTCCACGTCTCCACGGGAAAGGATCCAGTCCCGCCGCAGCTCCGCCAGACCCTTGCGCGGGTCGATCTCCGCGTCCGGATCGGTGTACGGCCCGGAGGTGTCATAGACGGTGACGGACGGGTTCTCCACCACCTGCCCCGCGTGGGTCCGGGTAGGAGAAAGGTGGATCTCCCGCATGGGGACGCGGACGCCGGGCCGGGTGCCCTCGACGTAGATCCTGGTCGAGTTGGGGAACGGCTCGGTTGAGAGACCGGGGGTCGAGACGGGCTTGCTGTCGATCATCCTGCGCTTGCCTCCGCTGGCATTACCCAGATCAGGTCTTGAGGGTCGTCCCGACGGGACTCTCAGCCTTAGCGGCCCCCCTAGCGTGAGCGGTGATCCTACACCCTCCGGAGCGAAGTGCGGCCATTCCGGGGCCGGCGCACCAGGGGATTGATACACAACACCGGCGGGTTGAGACATTCCAGCCGCGGGTGGAGGCGCCGCACCGCCGGGTACGGCGGCTTTACCGGCGGATGTAATGTGTCAATTCGCCGGTACGGCGGTCCGGAAGGCGGTATCCTACCGCCCGCATGGAACCCGGCCGTACCCGATTCGCTGCCGCCGTCACGCTGGCGTTCGTCCTGCTCGGCGGGCTCGGGCTCGCCCGCCACGAGATGTGGCGCGATGAGCTCCAGGCGTGGCTCATACCCGCGGGCAGCGGATCGCCCGCCGAGCTGATCCACAACCTTCGCTACGAAGGGCATCCCGCTCTCTGGCACTCGCTCCTCTGGATCGTCTCCCGCTTCACCCGGAGGCCCGAGGCCATGCAGGTCCTGCACCTGGCGATCTCGGCCGCCGCGGTCTTCCTCTTCGCCCGGAGCGCCCCCTTCTCCCGGACGGTGCGGGCGCTGTTCGCCTTCGGCTACTACCCGCTCTACGAGTACACGGTGATCAGCCGCAACTACGGCCTGGGTCTGCTGCTGCTCTTTGCGGCCTGCGCCCTGTTCCCCGCCCGGCGACGATCCTACCTGCCCCTCGCTGCCGTTCTCGGCCTGCTGGCGAACACCAATCCCTACGCCTGGATCGTGGCGCTCGCCTTTGCCGGAGCCCTGGTCCTCGAGGCGCTTCTGGATCGAGAGATCCGGCGCGGGCGCGGGATGGAAATGACGCTCAGCCTCCTCCTCTTTCTCGCCGCCGCCGGCATGGCCGCCGCCCAGATGATCCCGCCACCGGACGGGCAGTACGCCACCGCCTGGTACCTGAGATGGCAGACCCCGCGTGCCGCCCGCGTGCTCGCCACCCTCTCCCGCGCGTTGCTGCCCGTCCCCAGGCCGGGCGAGCCCACCGCGTGGAACACCAACCTGCTCTGGGCGCTGCACCGGGGCGCCGCCACCCTGATCGCCCCGGTCCTGATCGCCGCCGCCATTGCCGGGCTCCGCCGGCACCGGACCGCCCTGCTCCTCTACCTGGGCGGCACGGCCGCGCTCCTCGGCTTCACCTACGTCAAGTACCTGGGCTACACCCGGCACCACGGTGCCCACTTCCTCCTGCTCCTCGCCTGTCTCTGGATCGCCCGGACTGACGCGGTCCTTCTTCCAGGCCGGCGGCGAGACCTCGCCCTCGCCCTGCTCCTGGCAATCAACGTGGTTGCCGGCGCCTGGGTGTATGCCCAGGATCTCCGCCGTCCCTTCTCCGCGGCCAAGGCCACGGCCGATTTCCTGCGCGCCCCGGCGTACCGCGACGCAATCCTCGTCGGCTACACGGACATGACAGCCACCCCCGTGTCCGGATACCTGGGACGACCGTTCTTTTATCCCCAGAGCCGCACCGTCGGCACCTACGTCCTCTGGAACGAGGCGCGCAGACCCGGGCTTCACTTCGGGGAGTACTGCCGGGTCCTGCGCCGACAGGTCCGGCAGCGGCCGGAAGGGATCGTGCTCGTGACCACCCACCCGGCGCCCCTCTGCGGCGCGCGCATGCAGCCGGAGGAGATCGCGAGCTTCCAGGACAGCCTCCTACCGGATGAACGATTCCGCATATATAGAATACGCCTGCTCGCGATGCGATAAACCGCTGCAAATTTTCCCGCACGGACGATCCCCGCTTTACAAGCGCTCCCGCGATCCCGCACCCACGTTCCCTGGGAGAGCTCCGTGGCATGGAACGTGCTTTTCCTCGTCTCGCGCAACAACAGGCAGTTGGCAGTTGGATAAAGGAGCGTCTTGCCGGGGACCCGTGTTCTGGTCGTTGCACCTGAGCCGTTCTACGAAGACCGTGGAACGCCGATCGCCGTGTGCCAGCTTCTCAAGGCCCTGTCGCAGCTCGCCTACCAGGTGGACGTGCTGACCTATCCCGTGGGCCGGGACGTGGACATCCCCAGGGTGCGCTGCCTGCGCTCGTCGAATCCGTTCGGATTGCGGCAGGTGCCGATCGGCTTCTCGCTGCGCAAGGTGCTGCTCGACGCTTTCCTGGTCCCCGCGCTGGCGAAGCTGCTGGCCACCCGGCAGTATGACCTGATCCACGCCGTGGAGGAGGCCGCCTTTCCCGCCGTCCTGCTCGGCCGCAGGTTCGGCGTGCCGGTGATCTACGACATGCAGTCCAGCCTTCCCGAGCAGCTCGCCCAGCACCTGGCCTTCCGCCTGGCGCCGGTCCAGGCCGTGCTCCGCCGATGCGAGCGCTGGCTGCTCGAGGAGGCCGACTCGGTGGTGAGCAGCTCGGGGCTCGCCAGCCGGATCCGGAAGTTGGTTCCGCGGGTGCGGATGCGGGAGTGGCGCTACTCGTCTCCCCTGCCTGCCGCCACCCGCGAGGAGGCGCTCGCGCTGCGCGAGGAGCTGCGCATCGGACCCGAGCGGCCGGTGGTGCTCTACTGCGGCACGTTCGAGTCCTACCAGGGGCTGCCCGAGCTGCTCGCGGCCATCCCGCACGTGCTGGCGGAGGTGCCGGAAGCCACGTTCCTGCTCGTCGGCGCCTCGGAATCGGGCGGCACGGCCATCGAGCGCGGTCACGCCGGCCTGGTCCGCGCCGGATCGCTCCGTGTCGTGAGGCGTCAGCACCGCGAGTGCATCCCCGCCTATCTCTCCCTGGCCGACGTGGTGGTCTCCCCCCGGGTCTTCGGCGACAACCTGCCGCTCAAGATCTTCGACTACCTGGCCGCGGGCAAGCCGATCGTGGCGACCGACATCCCGGCTCACCGCTCGGTGCTCGACGAGGACCGGGCGATGCTGACCGGCCTCTGGTCGCCCGACCTCGCCCGCGGGATCGTCCGCCTGCTCCAGGACAAGCCGCTGGCGGCCCGGCTGGCGGCCAACGGCCGTGCCTTCGCGGCGGAACGGTTCAGCTGGTTCGAGTTCGTCCGCGCGGTCCGCGAGATCTATGAGGAGGTGGACGGTGGGCGCTGAAGCCAGGTCATCGGCGCGGCGCGTCTCGGTCGTCATCCCGGCCCGCAACGAGGAGGCCAACCTCGGCCGGACCCTGAGCGCCCTGTTCGCCCAGGCGCCGCCCGGCGTGGAGCTGGAGGTGCTGGTGGTGGACGACGGCTCCACGGACGAAACGGTGGCCATCGCCTGCGGCGCCGGGGCGCGGGTGATCCTCCTCGGCCCCAGGAGCCTGGGAGGCTCCCCCGGCGCGGCCCGCAACCGGGGCGCGCGGGCGGCCACCGGCGACCCGATCGTCTTCCTGGACGCCGACTGCGAGCCCGCTTCCGGCTGGCTGAATGCCCTGCTCGCCGCCCACATCGCGGGCGAGCGGGTTGTGGGCGGCTCGCTCGACGTGCCCGCCGGCATGCCGGCCACGGCCCGGTGCGACCACTACTGCGGCTCCTATCACGTGCATCCGGACCTCCCCGCCGGCACGGTGCCGAACCACACGCCGGCCAACCTGAGCGTGCGGCGCAAGGTGTTCCTCTCTACTTCAGGGTTCGCCGAGCGCCTGCCGGTGTCGGACGGCCACGAGGAGCTGCGCTGGCAGGCCCAGCTCGCCCGTGCCGGCATCTTCATCCGCTTCGAGCCCGGTGCCCGGGTCCTCCACCACAACAGGGTCGGGGTGAAGAACCTGCTGCGCCGCAACTACCGCTGGGGGTACAGCGCCCTCGAGAGCAAGTCCCGGACGGGAGCCAGCCGCTGGTCCGCTCTCTTCCGCCGCCCCGCCCTGCTGGTGGCGGCGAGCTTCCCGCTTGCCTTCGTCCACACTGCGCACACGGTGGCCTGCTGGCTGCGGTGGGGAAAGCTGGAGCCGGTGCTGATGCTGCCGCTGATCCTGCTGGCCCGGCTGGCCTACGCGGCCGGAATGACGCGGGGAGGGATGCGCTGGCTGCGGAGCCGCCGTCTCGGCGAGACGATGACCGTGGGGCAGCGCTGGCGATGACTCCCACCGGCCTCCGCTCGCGCCGTCTGGAGCTGACTGTCGCGGTCTGCACGCGCGACCGGCCCGACGAATTGCGCCGCGCTCTCGCCTCCCTGGCCGTCCCCGGCAGCTGCTCGAAGACAGCCTTCCCCAGCGCCGACGATCGAAGCGGC
>JANOCF010001133.1:0-3999 GCA_031412055.1 Holophagales bacterium
TCCTCATCGCCCTGTACGGAGATCCCGAGGCTGGCGGCCGCGAGATCCTCGATCGTGGCGGATGGCTTTCTGCGGCACCGGGGGATGCCCCTGGGATCGGGGGCGCAAGTGTTGAAGTTCGTGTTGCAACAGCGCCTCTCAACGGGGGCTCCGACCGGCTCACAGCACGTCTCTCCAGAAGTGCAGCACAGAGCGCGGTACTTGTTTTCGTGGCAGCACTGTGTACCCCTGGGGCAGCAGTAGAGGTTGTACTTGCCTTCCCGGCAGACGGTGGCGCCGGCCCTGCAGTCGTTCGGACTCGGCCGGACAAAAGGCTCCACGGCGCTCTTCAGCTCCTCGTCCCCGGCGAGCATCTCGACACCTCCGAAGAGGGCCTTGGCCGGCCGGGCGAGGAAGCTTCCCGCGACTCCGCCGACGATGAGCCGCACCGCGTTCCTGCGCGGAAGTGGGCTCGCCATGACGCGCGACAGATCATCGAACCAGCTATCCATTTCGGACACTCCTTTCCATGGCCGGCGCGCTCGGCGCCAGCGCCAGGATTTGATCGACTCCCTTGGCCACCTTTTCCGTGATGACGCCGTTCTCATCGATCAGGAAACCCACCGGGGTGGCGAAGATCCCGTACTGCAGTGAGATCTCCCACCGGTGCTGCAGGAGCACGGGGAACTCGAATCCGTGCTCCTCGGCCTTGCGGCGGTTTTCCTCGGGATCGCCTCGCCCTACCAGCAGCAGGTCGAGGCCGTTGTTGCGGTGCTCCTCGTGCAGGCGCACCAGGTGGGGCGCGAGCTGTTCGCAGGGCGCGCAGTCCGGATCGCTGAAGACCAGCAGGACCTTGCGGCCCCGGTGCGCGGCGAGCGAGACCTTGCCGCCGCGGACCTCGGGAAGCTCGAAGTTCGGGGCCGGGGTTCCCGGCTTCAAGCCCTCGCGTTCGAGGCGGCTCTCGGAGAGCGGACGCTCCCCGGGAAGCCTCTTCTTCGTGTTCGCGTCTCCTGCGGCCGCCGCCCGCCGGGCGAGCGCCGGGACGCTCTGGGATCCCACCGCCAGAGGCTCGGCCACCTTCCCGTCCGCGTCCAGCAGATAGGCCACCGGAGTGCCATGGTGCGCGAACGCCGGCAGGCCACCGCTGTGATCGCCGTGATCGCTGCGATCGCCGCGATCCTGGAGCAGGACCGGGCACTCCAGTCCGTGCTCCCGGGCCAGCTTCCTCTCCTCTTCGGCCTCCCCGCTGGTGACCAGCAGCACCCGCACGCCGGCCCGCCCGAGATCGTCCTGCATCGCTGCGAGCTCCGGCGCCATCAGGGCGCAGAAGCCGCAGCCGGCGCTCCAGTGGATCAGCAGGACGCGCTGGCCGCGCAGGTCCCGCAAGGCGACCTGCCGGCCGTCAAGGTCGGGTAGCTCGAAGTCGGGCAGAGCGGTCCCCACGGCCAACCCGTCGGGCTGGCTGCCCCCGATCAGGTGCTCCACCCGGTCCAGGCGCAGCAGCAGGCGCGCCTGCTGCCGGAACAACTGAACGACGATGACGGCGAGCCCGGCCACCACCAGCCCCAACACCGCCATCGCGATGATCAGCACTGATTCCAGTCCCATCGTCATTCACCTCGCTGAGATGGATGTCTGTTCGCGATCACCCGGCGACGGAGAAGGAAGGAGGGGAGCGTGCTGGCAGCGGGGAGCCGTGCCGGTGAGCGGCTGGGACCAACGAGCTGACGGGCGAGACCATGCCGCACCTCGAAGAAGCTCGCGGCAGCCTGGCTGTCTCGGACGAGACCCTCGGCTTTGCGTCGCCACCTCGCGGTGGTTTTGCTTTTGGCGCACTAAATTTTTATAAAATAAAATCCGATGCGTCAAGCCTATCGGAAGCTACAGATTGCCCTACATTGAAATATTTATTTCGGCAGGCCCAAAGCTCAACGCAGCAGGCTTTCCAGAACCCGTCCGGACGTGAACCCCGGAAGTTGCAGCGCTTCGCGCACCACCCCCGCCGCCGCCTCTTCGGGCATCAGTCCGATCAGCTCCGTCTCCACCACCCGCGCTCCCAGGGCTCCGGCTTCCTGGCGCACGCGCTTGAGCGCGCTCCAGACCGAGGTCTGCCGGTAGTCCACCAGGTTCATGCTGACCTGGGCCAGCCCGCGGCTCGCCAGGAAGACTCCCAGCGCCCGCACCGCGGGCAGCCCGCCGCCCGACTCCCGCACCTTGCGCGCCACGGCCCGGGCGATGGACACGTCCGGCGTGTCGAGCACCGCGTTGAAGGCGATGAGGAAGAACCGCGCCCCGATCACGGTCGCCCCGCCCGTGGGATGGACCCGCGCCGGACCGAAGTCCGGAGCCCACTCCGGATCGGCCAGCCGCGCCGGGAGACCCTCGAAGCCGCCGCGCCGGATGTCGGCCAGCAGCCGCCGTCCAGGCTTCCGGGCCGCCCGCTCATAGAGGAAGACCGGCAGGCCGAAGCGGTCCGCCACCTCGGAGGCGAGGTCCTCGGCCGCGGCCACGGCCATCTCCATGGGCGTATCCTCCAAGGGGACGAACGGCACCACGTCAACAGCTCCGACCCGGGGATGGACTCCTTCGTGGCGGGTCAGGTCGATCTCGGACAGCGCGGCTTCGTATAAGGCGAGGAGGCCGGCCCGGAGATCCCGGGCCTCGCCGGCCAGGGTCATGACGGAGCGGTTGTGATCGGGATCGGAAGAGAGATCGAGGAGCCGGACGCCCGGCGCCGAGGTGACGGCGGCAGCCAGCCGGGCCACCACTTCGGGGCGGCGGCCTTCGCTCACGTTGGGGACGCATTCCAGCGGCGGCATGGGCTGAAACTATACCCGTTGGACGCCGGAGCGGTCCTCTGTTAGGATTGCCGCGACTCTTTTCGACTCTGAGGCCGTATAAATTTCTGTGTGCCGACATGCTCTACGCCGGTAATTCATCTCTCTCGCCCGACGTCCAGAAACGGGTCCTCGGCACGTTCGAGCAGACGCTCGGCCTTGCCGGCGAAGGGAGCCGCCAGGAGGCGCTCCTGGGGTGCGACTTCGTGCTCCGCATGGATCCTCACTTCGAGCCCGCGCGCCGTCTCCAGGAGCGGCTGCGCAACAGCGCCGGCGCGGTGCGCGTCGACGACCTGCTCGGACTGCCCGAATCGCCGCCGCCCGCCGAAGATTCGTTCGGCGGGCTCGGGCTCGATCTGCCCGATCTTCCCGGCCTTTCCGCGCCCGAGACCCCAAAAGGTACCAACGGCTCCGGTCTCCGCGGACGCTTCCAGGCCCTCCTGGACAGCCGCCGGCACGAAGAGCTGCTGACCCTCGCCGGGCAGGAGCAGGCGGCGCTCGGCGCCGACCCCGAGCTGATGCGGATCGCCGGCGCCGCCCAGGAGCGGATGGAGGCCGAGCCCTACGTCAACAAGTTCCTGAACGCCGGCCGCGAAGCCGCCCGGCAGGGAAAGCAGGACGAGGCCGCCCGCGCGGCCGAGAAGATCCGCGCCCTCGACCCCACGCACCCGGGGATCGCCGAGTTGCAGGCAGCCTCTTCGCCTGTCATGCCGGTCGTCGTGCCGGCATCACCGTTTCCGGACTCTCCGTCTTTCGGGTCGATCCAGGCTGAGCCGGCTGAGGACATCGGCTTCGATCTGTCCTTGGACGAGCCTGATTTCGACCTGCCCGACCTGGACTTCGACTCCCCCGCGGGCTCGCTCGACTTCGGCGAGCCCGCTGCCGTGCCGTCCCTGGACCCGGAGCTCGTCTCCGCCGCCGACTTCGCGGGCAGCATGAATCTTGGCGGCAATATTTCCGGTAATACGGGCGACTCCGAAACCGACCGCCGCATTCAACAGCTCCTCAGCGAAGGCCAGGTCGCCCACGATGCGGGCGACCTCCAGGGGGCCATCGACGCCTGGTCGCGCATCTTCCTGATCGACATCGACCACCAGGAAGCGTCGCGGCGCATCGCGCAGGCCCTCCGTCTCAAGGCCGATAGCGAGCGCCAGGCCGATGAGGTGTTCCACGAGGGGGTGGG
>JANOCF010001134.1:0-6363 GCA_031412055.1 Holophagales bacterium
CTGGGCGGGGGGACTTCCCAACTCAGCAAACACCCCGGCAGGCGAGCGTCACGGGCGCAGCATGCTGCGCCCCTACATCCATCAACGACACAGTAGTTCAAACCTGATCCATGACGCCGACCGGCGCTGATCGACAAAAACAGGTTGCCCGCCAGCCGCCAGCGCCCTATACTAGGCCCCAGTGCTCCGAGTTCTAATTCTCGACGACGAGTCGATGGTGGTCGACATGCTGGCGGCTTGCTTGCGCAGGCCCGGCATCCACCTGACGACCTGCCTGGAGATCGAGGCGGCAGTGGCGCTTCTCAGCTCCTACCGCTTCGATGTGGTCGTAACCGACCTCTCCGTATCGCAGCTCGGCGGGCTGGAAGGGATTCGTCTGATCCGCTTCGCCACCACCAACTTCCCCGACACCCAGGTGTACGTGCTGAGCGGCTACGTCGACGACGGCGTGCGGTCGCTCTGCGCCATGCTCGGAGTGACGGCCGTGCTGGAGAAGCCCGACGGCCTGAGCCAGCTCCGCAACATCCTGCTCGAGCGCCGCGACGCCATGGCGGCCCTGGCCTCGAAGACCGCGGAGTGGGGCGACGAGCCCGGCGAGGTGCAGCAGGTGGAGCTCCTCGAGGATTTCCTCGCCACCAACACGATCCGCGCCGTGCTGCAGCCGGTCGTCAAGCTGCGCGACGGCAGCGCGCCGTTCGAAGTCTTCGGCGTCGAGGGCCTGGCGCGCGGACCCAAGACGTCGGTCCTCGGCAGCCCCTCCTTCCTGCTCGCCTACGCCGCGCGCAAGGAGCTGCTGTTCGAGGCCGACATGATCTGCATCCGGGCGACCCTCGCCGAGGTCCGCGAGCTCACCACCCCGGTGACGATCTTCCTCAACGTCCAGCCGCGGTCGCTGACCAACCCGGACTTCACCGCCCGCATCCTGCAGGAGGTCCGCTCGGCGGGCGTGCAGGAGCGCAGCATCGTCCTGGAGCTGACCGAGCAGCAGACCATCGTCAATCCGCGCGCGTTCGCGGCCACTCTCGTCCGCCTGCGGGAGAGCGGCTTCCGGATCGCCCTGGACGACTTCGGCGAAGGCTCCTCGAACCTGAACCTGTTCCAGGACCTCCGCCCCGACTTCCTCAAGATCTCCGGCACCTTCTGCCGCGGCCTGGCCCACGACCTGTTCAAGCAGGTGATCGTGCAGAGCACGGCCGAGATGGCCGCCCGCGCCGGCACCGCCACGATCATGGAGGCGGTGGAGACCTCCGAGGACGCCCAGACCCTGCGACTGCTGGGCATCGACTACGCCCAAGGCTACTTCTTCATGAAACCGGTGCCCGGCCGCGATCTCAACCAGGCCCTGGACCTCGGTTTCCTCCACCCCGGCCGGACCGGCCGCGCCTCCGCTCTCAACATCCCCGGTACCACCGTCCCCTCGTCCTGATCCACCCGAAAAAAATCCCGAACGATTGTCTCGCTGGCTGTCCCGCTTTTCCCTGCTCGTCACACTCTATGGCTGGTGGCCTTTTCAAGGCCCCGAATTTGAAGCTTTTATCTTTTCTTTTGAGGGAGCGTACGACATGACCAGGATCTTCCCCCTGAAGCACCGTTCGGTGTCAGTGCAGTAAATCGTTCCATTCCTGTTGTAGACCTTACCATTTGGGGAACGTTGGTTCCCCACAACGAGGGAGCATTACGCCTATGTCGATTCATGATTTCTACGCAAAGTTCGTGTCCGCAACCGAGAACAGCACGCTCGTCGAGTCCCTGCGCCGTTTGAGTCTTCTCGAGGATCCCCGTGCCATGTTCGAAGGCGAACCGGGGTCCAATGGCGAGTGGAACGTCTGGACCGAGTCGGCCGAGATGGCGGTCGGCCAGGCTTGATCCGGCAGGCAAGCTTTTTGCGACAATTGAGTTCAGTCGTTCCTGAGACGTGATTTTGAAGAGGTCCGGGAGTATGCGTGCTTCCCGGACCTCGTTTCCCCAGGAGGACTCGGCATGGTGGTAGAGGCTCGGAAGGCCGTTGTGACGTTCGAGGAGATCAAGGAGCGCGTGCGCGCCGTCCCTCAGATCGCCGCCTGGCCGCAGATGCTCCAGTTGACGGATCGGGTCGTCCATCGCGATCTGCTTTCGGTCTGGGACTACCCCGTCGCCGCCTGCGTGGCGGTCGGGGGAGATGCCAGGGCCGCCATGCCTGCCGCCGCCGCCATCTTCTGCTCGATGATCAGCATTCATCTGGTCGACGACATGCTGGACGAGGACCCTCGCGGCGACTATCACCGCCTGGGGTCCGGACGCACGGCCAACCTGGGCCTCGCCTATCAGGCGGCGGGGCACCTGCTGCTTGATGATCCCCGGATCGCGCCCCGGGTCCGCGCCGCCGTGCAGGCGGAGTTCGCGCGGATGTCCATCGGCACCTCCTTCGGGCAGGACCTGGACGCCCGCGAGCTGCGCAATGAAGAGGAGTACTGGCGGACGGTCGAGGCCAAGACCCCGCCGCTGTTCAGCTCCGCTTTCCGCATGGGCGCGCTGCTGGGCGGCGTGCCGGACGCCACGGCCGACCTGCTGGGTCACTTCGGCGGCGTGCTCGGCCGGTTCGTCCAGGTCAGCGACGACCTGTCGGACGCCCTGCAGACGCCGGCCCGCGCCGACTGGGGCCGCCGCTCCAACAACCTGCCGATCCTCTATGCCATGACCGCGGACCATCCGGCCCGGGAGCGATTCCTGGAGCTGTCGGCCCGGTCGCAAGATCCGGAAGCTCTGGCCGAGGCTCAGAAGATCCTCCTCAAGAGCGGCGCCATGAGCTACTGTGGCTTCAAGATGTTCGAGTTCTCACAGGAGGCGCGGGAGATCCTGGACCGCGTCCCGCTCGAGGACCCCGAGCCGGTCGAGCGCATCCTGGCGGCCCATCTGAGGCCTCTGCACAAGCTGCTGGAGTCGGTGGGCGTGGAAGAGCCTGCCGCTCTCGCGCTCAAATGAGAATGACATGAGCGTCACGGCTCCCGCGGCACATGGCTCCTCCCGCACGGAACGACCTCCGTGGCACGGCTGGGGGCCGCCTCGGGAGCAGGCGCAAACCGCCGCCTTGACGGCGGCCCGCCCGGAGCGTATCCCCGCCCATCCGCTCCGCCACCTTCGCGACCGCACTTTTCCTCAGCCCTCCGGCGCCCGCGCGCCTCCTCCGGTCCTCACCCATGACATCGCCGTCCACGGAGTCGGCCGTTCAACCAGGGGAGCTCCCCGCAAACGGAGGAATTATGTTGATCAATGACTTTCATTCAAAGATGGTGTCCGGGAAAGAAGAGGGCAGGCTGATCGAGGCTCTTCGCAAGCTCAGGAAGCTGGAGAACATCAAGGCGTTGATGTCGGAATCGATCGACCAGGAGGCCGGTGCCTGGAACGTCTGGGCAGCCGAAGATGAGACCGTCGGTGGCGGGTCCATGGCTGCCGCCAGGGCCTGACCCCGCTCCGGTCCCTTGACAGCGCGTCCGCGGGCCTCCCTGGCGAGGGCGGCCTCTTCACCTTCACCGACCCGCGGACGCTTCGGCCGGTGCCCCGCGCGCGCGCGTGTCCTCCCGGATGCATGCCGGATGCATGCCGGATGCATGACAATCGGGCTATACTGCGCTCAGATCTCCCTTTGGAAAAATGGACAGGCCGAACCGCTTCGCGCTGAAGAAGACCGACCTTCCCTGGCTGGTCCTCTCTATCCTCGTCCTCGTGCCGAGCCTGTACTACCCGTACGTCAACGTCACGAAGATTCCGGACTTCGCGCAGAACCCGGACTGGAAGGTCACCTCGGCCGTGCCGTGCGGCGACCAGGAACGCTGCCTGCAGGTCGGGGACCGGATTCTGTCCATCGGTGAGATCGATCACGACGAGTTCACCCGCGACCGTACCCTGGAGCTGCTGGACGCCTTCGAACCCGACGGCGTCGCGCCGGTCCGCATCCTTCGCAAAGAGCGGAAGATGACCCTGGAGGTCCGGGCGAGGAGGCCCGACCAGGATCTTCCCCATGCCGCGCTCTTCCCGCTGATCTTCTGGCTCATGGGGACGCTGGCGATCCTGTTCCTCCGGCCGCGCGACGAGCGGTGGCTCGTGCTGGTCCTGTTCAGCTACGTCACCGCGCTCTGGTTCGGTACCGGGCTGGCCTCCTCGATCCACGCCGACTACTCGTCGGTCATCTTCCACCTGGTCATATGGCTCTTCTGCCCGCTGTCGCTGCACCTGCACTTGATCCTTCCGAGCTCGCTGATCGGCGTCCGCTGGCGCAAGCGGCTGCTGATCCCGCTCTACGCGGCCGCGTTCGTCGTGACCATCCTGGACGCCTTCTACCTGCTGGGTGAATTCGCCACCTCCTACGTCCCCACCACGGTGCTCGCCGTCCTGGTGTCGCTCGGCATGCTGCTCCTGCGCCTGTTCCTGCGCGCGGAGTCCGCGGTCAAGATCGCGACCCGGGTCATGCTGTACGGCCTGATCCTGGGCATGGCCCCGTTCTTCATCCTGTACGTTGTGCTGCCGTTCTGGCTGCTCCAGCTCTCGTTCCTGTTCGCCGACCTGCGGGCGCTGTTCCCCTGGATCTTCACGGTCTCCATGCTCTCGGTCCCGATCCTGCCGATGAGCTACGTCTACGCCATCTACAAGCACCACGTGGGCGCGCTGGAGTTCCGGGCCAACCGGCTGCTCGGCCTCTACAGCTTCCTGGTGCTGTTCGTTACGGCCTACGTGGTGGTCCTCTTCGTGGTCAGCAGCAACTGGGCGCCGATCAACCCCCAGTACCTGGCCGCGGTGCTGGGCACGTCGCTGACTTTTGGCGCCTTGGCGCTCTTCTTCCGCCCGCGCTTCCAGACGCTGGTGGACCGGCACATCTTCGGCATCCGGCACTCGCCCGACGAGGTGGTGGACCTGGTCTCGGAGCGCATCCCCACGGCCTTCGACCGCTCGGTGCTGGCGGGCGTGGTGTCCGGAGAGATCCTGCCCACGCTGCTGGTCCGACAGTCGGCGCTCTACCTGCTCAAGAGACCGCCGGAGGCGGAGGGGTTGGAGATTCTCTACGAGCAGAGCGTGCCGGCGGGCGAATCGCCCACCCTGGAGGAGCTGCCCTCTCTTCTCGAAAGGAGCGGGCAGTACCGCCACGCGGCAGGCCGCCCCGGTTCCCGGTTCGGCTGGGTGCGGCTGGTGCTCCCGCTGGTGGTCCAGGCCGAGACGATCGGCGTCTGGCTGCTGGGACGGCGTGATCCGGACGATCACTACCCGGCCGCGGACATCCACCTGCTGTCGACCGTCACCAACCAGATCGCACCGATGCTGGAGAACATCCGGCTGTACGAGCGGGCGCAGCAGGAGATCGCGCAGCGCAAGGCCGCGGAGGAGGCCATCCGCCGCAGCGAGGAGCGCTTCCGGACCCTGTTCGAGGCGACGCTCGAGGGCATCGCCATCGTCCGCAACGGCGAGATCCTGGAGGTCAACCACGCCCTCCTCGCCATCTTCGGCTACGGCCCCGACGAGCTCATCGGCCGCAAGCTGTCCGACCTGATGTCCGAGAGCGAAGCCGGTCTCGACGACGTGCCGCGGGAGGCGGTCGGGCTGCATCGCGACGGCACGCAGGTGGACCTGGAGATCGCCGGCAAGAAGTACGTGTTCCAGGGCGAGGACGTGACGGTGGTGGCCATCCGCGACATCGCCCAGCGCAAGCGCAACGAGGCCGAGAACAAGATGCTGCAGCGGCAGCTTCTCCACTCGCAGAAGATGGAGGCCATCGGCCGCCTCTCGGCCGGCGTCGCCCACGACTTCAACAACTGCCTGCTCGCCATCTTCGGCTACAGCGACCTGATGCTCGAGCGCCACCGGGACGACCCGTTCCTGGCGCGGAACCTTACCGGGCTCCAGGAGGCTGGACAGAAGGCCGCCGCCCTCACCAAGCAGCTCCTCGCCTTCGCACGGCGCCAGCCCATGGAGACCCGGGTCCTGGAGCTCAACCCGGTCGTCTCGGGGCTGGAAAAGATGCTGCAGCGGCTCCTCGGCGAGGACATCCACCTGATGACCGAGCTCGCCGAGGACCTCGGCCAGATCAAGGTCGACCCCGGCCAGATCGAACAGGTCATCGTGAACCTCGCGGTCAATGCCCGCCACGCCATGCCCATCGGCGGACGGCTGACGATCCGCACGTCGTCGGTCGTAGCGACCCCGGAAAAAATCGCTCCCCACGCCGACGTGCCGCCGGGCTCGTACATCCTGCTCGCCGTCTCCGACACCGGCACCGGCATGGACCCCGAGACCCTGGCGCGCGTCTTCGAGCCGTTCTTCAGCACCAAGGGCGAGGGCACCGGGCTCGGCCTGTCGACGGCCTACGGCATCATCAAGCAGAGCGGCGGCCACATC
>JANOCF010001135.1:0-2627 GCA_031412055.1 Holophagales bacterium
GTTCAGGTTGTTGCGCGTGACGCCGGCCAGGCGGAGCCAGCCCGTGGGTGATCGCGGAGCTCGGCTGGGAGCCGGGACTTCTCCGAAGAGATGGCGGCGGGTCTGCGACTCCTCGACTTTCGCCAGCCCTTCGGGAGGGCCGCTGTAAAGCACGAAGCCGCCCTGCTCACCCGCGGCCGGTCCCACGTCGACGATCCAGTCGGCTTGCCGGATCACGTCGAGCTCGTGCTCGACGACGAACAGCGAGTTGCCGGAAGTCTTCAATCGTTGGAGCGCTCGCAGCAGCGCCTCCGTGTCCGCCGGGTGGAGCCCCGCGGAGGGCTCGTCGAGCACGTAGACCACGCCGAAGAGATTGGAGCGGACCTGCGTGGCGAGCCGCAGGCGCTGGAGCTCGCCCGGCGAAAGGGTCGGGGTGCCTCTCTCCAGGGAGAGATAGCCGAGCCCGAGGTCGAGCAGGACCGTGGTCCTGGCGAGGAGGTCCTCGGCGATCCGCTGGGCCACCACCGCCTTCTCCGGATGCTCGACGGCCATCTTCCCCAGGGCCGGTGCTTTTCCCTCCGCGTAGGGGCGCAGGATGCCGGCCAGCCGCTTCAACGGCTCCCGGGAGATACCGGCGATGTCGACGCCGGCGAAGGTCACGGAAAGGGATTCGCGGCGCAGCCGCCTACCCTGGCAGAGCGGGCAGTCGTTGCTCACCATGTAGCGGGATACCCGCTTCTTGATCGACGGGCTCTGCGTGGTGGCAAACGTGGTCAGCACAAAACGCCTGGCGCTCGAAAAATTACCCCTGTAGCTGGGCTCCTCCTTGCGCTTGAGAGCCCTTCGCGTCTCGTCCGGATCGAGACCGGCATAGACCGGAACGACCGGCTGATCCTCGGTGAACAGGATCCAGTCGCGATCCTTTTTGGGCAGCTCGCGCCACGGACGATCCACATCGTAGCCGAGGGAGACCAGCATGTCGCGCAGGTTCTGGCCATGCCAGGCGGGAGGCCAGGCGGCGACGGCCCGCTCCCGGATCGTCAGGGAGTCGTCCGGCACCATCGAGCGTTCCGTGACCTCGTAGACCCGCCCTAGTCCATGACACCGGGGACAGGCTCCCGCCGGTGTATTTGGCGAGAACGCCTCGGCATCGAGATGCGGCTGCCTGGGTGGATACATCCCGGCCCGCGAATACAGCATCCGCAACAGGTTGGAAAGGGTTGTTACGCTGCCCACGGACGAGCGGGTGGTCGGCGTGCCGCGCTGCTGTTGCAGGGCGACGGCGGGAGGCAGGCCATCGATCGTATCGACTTCCGGCACGCTCATCTGATGAAACAGCCGCCGGGCATAGGGGGCGACCGATTCGAGGTACCGCCGTTGCGCCTCCGCGTAGAGCGTGCCGAACGCCAGCGACGACTTGCCGGAGCCGGAGACGCCCGTGAAAACGACCAGGGCATCACGCGGGATGTCGAGGTCTACGTTCTTGAGGTTGTGCTCCCGCGCCCCGCGCACGTGGACAAATTCCGAAAGCTCCTTCACCGGATCTTCTTCGCCTCGACCTCGCGACCCTGGTAAACGATCATGTGCGTCACCGCTCCGCTCGCGTCCTTGACGAACCTGATCTGTGCCTCGGACGCCTTGAGGAAAAACATCGTCTCCGACTCGGCGTGAAGCTCCTCGCGCGCCTGACCCGTCGGCTCCAGCCAGAACCTTTCCCCCTCGCGGAAGATTTTTGCCACGTAATCGGGGGCCAGCTGGTACTCGCCAACGTAGGCATCGAAGACCTTCGGGTCGATTTGAACGGCTTTTCGCTCGATGGGGGCAAGCTCGGCGTTATAGAGACCCGCGATGCCCTTGGCAATCGTCCAGGGCTTTGCACCCGCAAGGTTGGTCATGATGATGACCGTCAGCTTGTCGTCCACATAGCGCGTGATCTGCGAGGTGAAGCCCTGCCACGCCCCGCCATGCTCGATGATGCGGTGGCCACGCACCTCGCCGAACCTCCAGCCGAAGCCATACTGCTCCACCTTGCCGTCGTTGAGCTTCACCGGCGTCCACATCCGGTCGAACGAGGCGCGGCTGAGCAGCTTTCCCGAGTCGAGACCCGCGGCCCACTTCGCCATGTCCAGCGACGTGAGATAGAGCGCGCCGTCGGCCGTCGTGTTGAGCAGGGGGGAAACCCACTCCTGGTTTTTCAGCTCGTCCTTCACGAGGCGATAGCCCGCCGCGCGATTCGGAATGATGTCCTCCTCGCTGATGATCCTCGCGGTCGTCATGCCGAGCGGCGTGAAGATCTTCTCGCGGAGCAGGTCGCCGTAGAACTTGCCCGTCGCCTTGTGGATGATCACGCCAAGCAATACGTAGCCGGGGTTGCTGTAGCTCCATTTCGCGCCGGGCTGAAAATCGAGAGGTGTCGCCGCGATCTCTTTGACCAGCTCGTCCTCGGTGTAGTCCTGACGCATATTGATCCGGCCGTAGATGCCGTTCGAGATCCCCGCCGTGTGCGTCAGCAGGTGGCGCAGGGTGATCCCCTGCCAGATGGGCGGCGCGTCCGGGATGTGCTTGCTGACGGGATCGTCCAGACCCAGTTTGCCTTCCTCGACCAGCATCATCGCGAGCGTCGCCGTGAACTGCTTGCCGACCGAACC
>JANOCF010001136.1:0-2044 GCA_031412055.1 Holophagales bacterium
CCCTCGATCTCCACCAGGAGGTCGGACCGGCAGAGATCGGCGCGCATCCACTCCACGGTCGTCGCGCCCGGGAACGCTCCCTTCAGGAGACCCCGCAACTCGTCCAGGCGGTACGGGTCGGGATAGTAGACGCGCACGTCGCGGTAGCTCATCAGCGCCGCCTCGCGGTCCTCTCCCCCGGCCTTGCCCGCTTCGAGGAACAGGACGGCCAGATTGGCCAGGGTCTCGTCCGTCTGCCGCGCCAGGTCGCCCACGTGCACCGAAGCCTCTCCCACGATGCTGGCAGTGCCGCCTACCAGGACCAGGCGCTCGCCGGCCGGCTCGATCACCGTGGCGCGGGCGAAGCAGGGCGGCAGCGGGCCGTACTTGCTGGAGTAGCGGTAGGGCGCGATCTGGCGCGGGTTGGCCACCGCCCGTCCGGGACGTTGCGAGGCCAGGCAGTGGACGACCAGGTCGTCCCCATCGTGGCCCACGCCCGAAGCCGAGGCCACGCGGGTGTCAAAGGTCTCGTTGCCGCCGAACCAGGCGGAGAGCGCCTCATAGCGCCCCGCGTTGAAGGCCATGTAGCGGTCCTGGCCGTCTCCCATGGGCTCGTGGATGCCCGGGATGTGGTTCCACAGCCTCACGGAGTGAAGGGTGTTGCTGTCCCGCAGCTCGGCTTCGATGAGCCGGTAGACGAGGACCGTGGCCTCCTGGAACGCGGCCCGGTCCAGGCTGCGGGCGTCTTGCACGCGGACGCTGGCGAGACAGAAGCCGCCGCCTACGTTGACATTCAGAGAGACGGACTCTCCGGCACGGACCGGAACCGGCTCGGCTTGGCCGAACAGGTCGCCGGTCCACGAGGGCGGCGTAAGCCCCTGATTCTCGGCCAGGCGGTGCGCAGCCGGAGGCATGGATACAGCAGCTACAGACACGACAACTCCTTGTGTGGACTTGGAGAGATTTTACAGGTCTGGAACCCCGGCTGCAAGCGCGGCCCGGATCCCCCAATCTCAACGGTCTTGCGAGGTCATTCCACGGCCCTGGGTGTGGACTGCAGCCACGCGACGCCGATAACGCCGCCGAGCGTCAGAAGGCTGCCCAGGATCTGGGCCCTGGTCAGCCGGTCTCCCAGGTAGATCACTCCCAGGAGCATGGACACCACCACCGTGAGCTGCGAGATGACGCCCGCCTGGAGGTTGGTGACCCAGCGGTAGGCCCAGGTCATGAGGAGCTGCGCGATCACGGAGGAGACGCCGATGAAGACGAGCAGCAGCCACTCCCGGGGTGTCGGCGCCTGGAAGCTCGCGATGCCGAACGGGGCCGTCGAGAGCAGCCCGAAGAGGGAAAAGCTGCCGTAGATCGCCCACGACCCTTCGGTGCGGCGAGCCGCGCGGATGGCCGTGAGGGCCGCGCCGGAGAGGATCGAAGAGCCCAGGCCCGCCAGCTCCCAGACTCCGAGATTCGAGAGCGAGTGGGAGGCGCCGTCCCCCACCGTGACGAGAAGCAGGCCCGCGAGAGCCGCCGCCAGCGGCAGCAGGAGCCTGCGGTCCACGCGCTCGCCGAGAAAGATCGCGGCAAACGGGACGCTGAAGATCAGGGACGAGTAGTTCATCAGCGTCGCGATGCCCACCGGGATGTGGGCGATGGCCAGGAAGTAGAGCAGCACCGCCGTGCCGCCGAACACGCCCCGGTACAGAAGCAGGTCGAGCCGCTGGAACTCCATGGCCTTGCGCGCCAGCCGGGGAACAACCAGCACCGGCAGCAGCATGATGATGAAACGGACGAAGGCCACCTGGCTGCCCGAAAGGTCCGCCGACGCGAGCTTGGCCGCAAAGGCCATGAGGGCGAACCAGACCGCGGCTGCGGCCATGGTCAGGAGAGGGCGGCGGTTCGACACGGGCGCATCATCCGCCAAAGCCGTCCCGGGGGGAAGGGCTGGCATCTCGAATGTCGCCGCTACGCCTTGCGGCATCGAATTTTCAGGCCTGCTCTCTTCTCCGCTCCAAAGTCCTTCGAAGAACCGGCAGCACTGCTCGGTCCTTCTCGCGGTCAGCCTGCTCCT
>JANOCF010001137.1:0-2078 GCA_031412055.1 Holophagales bacterium
GAGGAGGCCCGCCTGGAGCAGGTCTTCTTCCGCTACGACCATCCGTTCACAAGGCGCGAGCTGGCCGAGCTGATCTGGCTGGTCAGCCAGGAGAACATCCTTCGCTTCCTCGAGACGGTACCGGAGGAGAGGCGCCTCGTCGTCCGCTTCGAGGACCTGGTGCGCGATCCGGAGCCGGTTCTGCGCGGTCTCTGCAGCTTCCTCGGGATCGACTTCCAGCCCGCCATGCTGCGCCCCTACGAGGAGCGCTCCCGGCGCATGACCGACGGCCTCCACGCCGAGTCGCGCATGCTGGGCGACGTCAAGTTCCACTCCCACTCCGGCATCGACGCGGGCACGGCCGAGCGGTGGCGGGAGGCCTACCGGGAAGACTTCCTGGGCCTCCCCACCGCGCGGATGGCAGCGTCGCTCGGCTATGACATTCGCACCGGAGGTATTCCGCGCCGCGCCTGGCAGCGGGGCGAGCCGCGGCCCCTCTCCTTCGCCCAGGAGCGGCTCTGGTTCCTCGGCCAGTTCGATCCGGACAGCTCCTTCTACAACATCGCCAACGTCCTGCGGCTGGCCGGGCGGCCGGACGTGGCCGCCCTGGAGCGGAGCCTCCACGCGATCCGCCTGCGCCACGAGGTCCTGCGCACCGTCTTCGCGGCGACCCACGCCGGCCCGGTCCAGATCGCCGTGGAACCGCCCGCGGTGGGCATGCCCGTGATCGATCTGTCCGGCCTGCCTGCCGGCCCACGGGAGCGGGAGATGTCCCGCGTCGCCCGCGAGGAGGGCCGGCGCCCGTTCGACCTCGCCGCGGACTCCATGCTCCGCACCCCGCTGATCCGGATGGGGGAGGAGGACCACGCCCTTGTCGTGGCCATGCACCACATCGCTTCGGACGGCTGGTCCATGGGCGTCCTCGTCTCCGAGCTGTCGGACCTCTACGAGGCCTTCGGGAGCGGGCTGCCCTCGCCGCTCGCCGAGCTGCCGGTCCAGTACGCCGACTTCGCCGTCTGGCAGCGCGCGCGCCTGAGCGGCGACGCCCTGGAGCGGGAGATCGCCTGGTGGCGCGAGGCCCTGGCCGGCGCCCCGGCCCTGATCCAGCTCCCCACCGACCGGCCGCGGCCCACGGTCCAGCGCTTCCGCGGCGGTCAGGTGCAGGGCTTCCTGCCGGACGATCTCGCCGCCTCCGTGGCCGCCTTCGGCCGTCAAGGGGTCACCCCCTTCATGTCCCTCGTGGCGGTCTACCAGGCATTGCTCTCCCGCGTCTCCGGGCAGGCCGAGGTGGTCGTGGGCACCCCCATCGCCGGCCGCAACTGGCCCGAGACCCAGGACCTGGTCGGGTTCTTCATCAACACCCTGATCCTGCGCGGCGACGTGCAGGGCGATCCGAGCTTCCGGGAGCTGATGGCCCGCTCCCGGCGTGCGGCGCTGGGCGCCTTTGCCCACCAGGAGGTCCCCTTCGAGAAGCTCGTCGAGGAGCTGAAGCCTGAGCGCAGCCTCACCCACTCGCCGGTCTTCCAGGTCATGTTCGCGCTGCAGAACCTGCCTCCGCGGCGGTTCGAGCTCCCCGGCCTGGACATCACCCTCTACACGGCCGGCGGCGGGACGTCGAAGTTCGACCTCAACCTTCTCCTCACGGAGCTGGACGGCCGGCTGCTCGGCACCCTGGAGTACAACTCGGACCTCTTCGACCGTGCCACGGCGCTGCGCCTGTTCGGCGGCTTCGAGTCCCTGCTGCGCGGGCTGACCGCGGACCCGGACCGGAGCCTCGCGGATCTCCCTCTCGTCGGCGAGGCCGAGCGCCACCAGATGGTCCTGGAGTGGAACGATTCGTCGTCGCCCTTCCCGGACCAGCTCTGTCTTCATCAGCCGTTCGAGGCGCGGGTGGAGGAGGCGCCCGACGCCGTGGCCGTGATCTTCGAGGGCCGGCGGCTGACCTATGGCGAGCTGAACCGCCGGGCCAACCGCCTGGCTCACCGGCTGCGCTCTCTGGGTGTCGGCCCAGGCTGCCTGGTGGCCGTGCACCTGGAGCGCTCCCCCGAGATGATCGTGGCAGTCCTCGGCGTCCACAAGGCGGGCGGCGCCTACGTGCC